>JBAQUW010000205.1:0-2296 GCA_049297755.1 Alphaproteobacteria bacterium | reverse complement strand
TTTTGATAAAGCAAATTCATACCCACCCCACCAATACTTTTACCCCTACTTTCTTTTCTCTTAAAAAGAAGAAATATTTTCTTAAAGTAGTTATTCCTAGTAGTGCTGTGGGTAAGTGGGATAAGTTGAAATAATGATAATAAAACAATTTGTTGGAGAGTATTTTTGGTGTGAAGAAGTACGGGAACAATCAAAGAGAAAAAGAACAAGTTGCGCTTGCCAAAACGGTTAAAATAGACAAATCACAAGTTATCCTGCTTATCCCCAACGTCATTCAAACTGGGGATAATTAAAAAGGCTTGAGCACCACCAACACGACAATCATGATAAGGAGAATGGTGGGCACTTCATTGTAATAACGGAAGAATTTTTCGCTGTGTGTATTGGTATCTGCGGCTAAGCGCTTGCGATAAATGTTCAGGCTACCGTGATAACCTGAAAGGATTAACACACACATAAATTTGGCATGAAACCAGCCCATAGATAACCAACTAGGATTCAAAATAACCAATAAAATACCCAATAACCATGTGGTTAACATAGCGGGCAACATAATGTAATGATACAATTTGTATTCCATAATATTCAGCATGGGTTTTGCTGTAGCAGGCGCGCCCACATGGTAAACAAACAGCCGCGGCAAATAAAATAAACCTGCAAACCATGCCACCATGGCAATAATATGGAATGCTTTTATCATATCGTAGGTCATACCTTACCATACGCCGTGCTTGTAAATGGTGCAATACTTCCGTTAAAACCCTTGCCTTTGTGGGGGGAATCGGGTAACCCTTGCAGGCATGTCGCACGTCTTTCGTATTGCCACGCGCCAAAGTAAAATGGCGCTGTTTCAGGCCAACATGGTGGCCGATGCCTTGCGTGCCCTCCATTCTCCGCATACCTTTGACCTGTTACCCATGACCAGTGAAGGCTGTTACGACCGTTTTAAAGGAGACCTGGCCACCATTGGCGGCAAAGGCGCTTTTGTGCGCGGCCTAGAAAAAGTGATGCTGGTGGGCGATGCCCACATGGCCATGCATTCCTTAAAAGATATTCCGACTGATGAAGAGTTGCCCGCAGGCCTCACCATTCCTTGTGTATTGCCGCGCGATGACAACCGCGATGCTGTGGTGTGTCGTGTAGGCGAAAGCATTAAAACCTTAAAAGCGGGTAGCAACATCGGCACCAGCAGCGTGCGCCGCGCGGCACAGCTAAAACGCTTGTTCCCGCAACATAACATTGTGGCCCTGCGTGGCAATGCTGATACGCGGGTGGGTAAGGTGGATCATGGCACGGTCGATGCCGCCATTCTCACCAGCAGTGGCCTTGCACGCATAGGCCTTGCTCACCGTATCACCGATATTTTTGAGCAAACGGAGATGCTGCCCGCGGTGGGGCAGGGGGTGATTGCCGTGGAATGCCCCACCAATAACCCTGTGGTGTTGGATTTGTTGGCCCGTATCAACCACCAGCCTACGTTCACGTGCATCACGGCTGAACGCAGCATGCTCACCGCCCTAGGCGGCAGCTGCCACACCCCCATTGCGGGCTGGTGCCGTTTTGTGAATGAGGCCACGTTAGAACTCAAAGGCTTGGTGGCAAGCTTAGATGGCCAAACCATGCTCACCGCCCAAGCCCAAGGCCCAGCCAGCAACCCTGCTGCCTTAGGTGCCCAAGTGGCCGCCAGCCTCCTCGCCCAAGGGGCGCGAGAAGTACTGGACGCGTGCACCGCCGCCGCATAGTATAGAGCCATGATTTTAGACATTCTTATCCTCATCGCCATTGGCTATTTTGTATGGACCCGTTTTATGGGCAATGCCTTGCCCAAAGACCTGCAATTGGGTAGCCGCAAGCCTGAAGGCAAGCGCGTGGCGCGGTTGCTGGAGTTCCCCAAAGCCCCCGCAGTAGAGGTGGTGGAAGGTGAACCCGAAGGCCTCACCAAACTCCGCCAAGCGGAACCCGACTTCCGCCCCGCTGCCTTTATTGACGGCGCCCGCAAAGCCTACCTGTATTACTACGAGTGCTGGAATAAGGCCGACGTGGACAATCTGGAACGCCTCACCACCCCCCAACTGACGCAAGAGCTGGAAGAGCAGCTGGCGGCTTATGCTGAAAAAGGCCAACGCTTGGATATTCAAGTGCAAGGTGTTGAAACGGCGGAAATTATCGATGCCCGCATCAGCGGCAAAACCGCAGTGGTGGATGTGAAGTTTACCGCCACTCAAGCCGAGCAACTTGTGGATGCCACCACGGGCGAGCCCGTGGCCAAAGGTAAAACTAAAGCCGCCGCTACCAT
>JBAQUW010000204.1:0-7347 GCA_049297755.1 Alphaproteobacteria bacterium | reverse complement strand
TGTGTCATTTATGCGAGGCGGCTCGGAACCGAGGGGTAAATTTAAGCAATTGTTTTATATCACAAAAACTATGTAACATTTCGGCTCCAAATGGAATGCGTCGGCATTTTTCGGCAAATGCCGAATTGTACCTTTTTATACATGCCCATTCCGTTGAAAAGCCGATGTCCTCACCTACCCAAAAATTTTCTCTGATTGCACCAATGCCCAAACCCCCGTATTCTCCCCCTATGCGTTTTTTAGCCCTGTTGTTGCTTATTCCCTTATTGGCTTGCAAACAAGGCCAGCAAGATACGCGCGATTATTCGGCCACTGGCACCCCTGCCCATGGCGATATGTTTGTGAGCGCCAGCATTGGCGGCGCCACCAATTTGGTGCCTTGGCTGGCGGGGGAAAGTGCCAGTTCAGAAATTGCTTCAAGTATTTACGATAGCCTGTTGAAATATGATGGGAATTTAAACCTGATTGGCCAATTGGCCGAGCGGTGGGAGGTTGCTCCCGATAACCTCACCCTCACCTTTTATTTAAAAAAGAACGTGCTCTGGCACGATGGCCAGCCGTTCACCAGCGCCGATGTGTTGGCCACGGTCAATGCCCTGCTTGCCCCCAACACCCGCACCCCTTATGCGGGCGACTACCAAACCATTGCCCGCATGGAGACGCCCGATGCGCACACCTTTAAGGTCACCTATAAAGAGCCCTTTGCGCCTGCGCTGAGTAGCTGGGCGGGCTTGGCCATTCTGCCCAAGCATATTTTAGAATTAGATAAAGACGTGAATGAAACGCGATTAAAAACCCAGCCCATGGGCACAGGCCCTTATACCCTCACCAGTTGGGACGCGGGCACCGAAACGGTGCTGACCGCCAACCCGCGTTATTTTGGCGGCGAGCCGTATATCAACAAACTGCGGCTGCGCGTGATACCCGACCAAGACACGCAATTTATGGAGTTAAAAGCTGGCCGCATTGATACCATGGGGTTGAAACCCGTGCAGTTTACGCGGCTGACGGGCAAGGATGACTTCACCAAACGCTACGCCAAATATAGCTATTTGGGCTTTGGCTACACTTATGTGGGTTTTAACCTGAAGCGCTGGCCGTTTAACGAGCGTGCCGTGCGCTTGGCCCTCAGCAGTGCCACCCCACGCCAAGCCTTAATTGATGGCATTTTGCAGGGGCAGGGCGAAGCCATTAGTAGCGTGTTCAAACCCGGCACTTGGGCGAACAATACAAGATTGCCGCCCATTGCTTACGACCCCGCCAAGGCCAAAGCCATATTGGCCGAAGCAGGCTGGGCAGACACCAACGGCGATGGCATTGTGGAGAAAAACGGCAAACCCCTCGCCTTCACCCTCATCACCAACCAAGGCAATGACCAACGCATTAAAACCGCCGAAATTTTGCAGCAGGTGTACCGAGAGGTGGGCGTAGACATGAACATTCAAGTGCAAGAGTGGCGCACGTTTTTAGAGAACACCCTCTACCCCCGCAATTTTGAGGCCTATATTTTGGGCTGGAGCCTGACGCCCGAGCCCGACCCCTATGACATTTGGCACAGCAGCAAACAAGGCGCGCGCGAATTTAACGTGATTGGCTTTGAGAACGCTGAAGCCGATAAACTTATGGAAACCGCCCGTAAAACCTTTGACCAAGCGGAGCGGAAAAAATTGCTGGATCAATTCCAAGAGATTTTGTACGCCGAACAACCCACGTTGTTGCTTTATGCCCCCTACGCCCTTACCGCCGTGCACCGCCGCTTTAAGGGCATTACCCCCGCCCCTGCGGGCATTGGCTATAACAGTTTAGAGTGGTATGTGCCAAAGGGGCAGCAGATTTACCAAACAGCTATTACGCCATAAAAAAGGCCGCCAGTGGCGGCCTTCCATCAATTGACGCGTTTATGTTCCTTTTTGGCTTGGAAGATTCTGGTCGTGCCTTCCACCGCATCGATATAAGACACTTCGCGGGTATTATTGCTCCCCCGTACAAAGGTCTCAAAACGAATAACCAACTGGCAAGAGGGATATTGAGATTGCAACTTTTCATTGAGCCAAGCTACCCAAGCGTCTCCCCTCTGCGGGCCTACAAAAAACACTTCTTCAATCAAGTGTTTCTCCTCGCTACCTTCTGCATTTAGTTCATCCAACTGGCAGCTAAAAAGTTTAGCAACCAGCCCCCAATCGCCCCAACTGCCTTTGGCACTTACCTTGGCTGAATTGTGAGCCAGTGTGGGGGTTTTATGTTCACGGAAAGTCATACGCCATCTCCATGGTTGGCGGTTAAACAGCTAGGTGGTGCTTTGGTTGCCCAAAGTGCGGACTTTATAAAGTATACATAACGTGTTGTCAACTTTTCCGCTACACTGCCGCCCATGCAAAAGCAAGTAACACTCAATCGGATTCTGATTCCTGGAATAACCTTGGCGCCGCATGTGCGGTTGCAAGTGCGGGCAAGGCAGCAAGGTGTATGGTGGCAGCGGCTATTGGCGCGGCGGCTGCAATGCCATTGGGGGAGTGCTGTGCGGGTGTTGGGTGGGCTGGCGAAGCGGCCATCGCAACTCACGTTTGTGCATGGCAATCTTCCTAAAACTTTTCATTTTCCGGCGGAAGATGCCACCTTCCGCACCTATTACGCCCCACGGCCACCCTATATTTTAGAGCCTGAAGTGGTGGCGCTCACCACCCTGCTGTTGCCCAACAATGGCGTGTTTTTTGATATTGGCAGCAACTGGGGTTTCCACACCGCAGCTGTGGCACTGCGGCAGGGGTTTAAGGGGAAAATCCACACATTTGAAGTGAACCCGCCCACCATTGCCTTGGCCAAAAACATTTTTGCCGAGTTGGGCATTTTGGGCAAACCCGTCACCCTCCACCCCCATGGCCTGAGCCACACGGCGGGCACCACCACCCTAGGCGGCGCTGGCCGCACGGGCGATAGCAGCACGGTGCAAGTGGGGAGAGCTGATGGTTTGGGTGGCGGCGTAACCGCAGAAATTAAACGGCTGGACGACTTGAAACTGGATAAACCCGACTTCATAAAATTGGACGTAGAAGGCCACGAGCTAGAGGTGCTGCAAGGTGCCGAGCAAACCCTAACCACCGCCCGCCCCTTGGTGGTGTTTGAAAGCTGGAGCCCGAAAATTGACCCGAACGTGGACACCACTTACCCCGTGTTGCGCTGGTTTACGGCGCACAACTTTGCGTTATTCCGCTGC
Source organism: Alphaproteobacteria bacterium (assembly GCA_049297755.1). Classification (GTDB taxonomy): domain Bacteria; phylum Pseudomonadota; class Alphaproteobacteria; order UBA2136; family JAPPOO01; genus JBAQUW01. The sequence continues at coordinate 4,133 of JBAQUW010000204.1, read as the reverse complement.
GGGTGGCTGCAGGCAGATGGCGAAGTGAGTGAGCATATGCCAACAGCTACCGCCACCTTTGTGCTGGAACCCCTCACCGCCACCAGCCGTGCCACTTACCCGCAAATGTTGAATATTCTGGCCGTGCCGCAAGAAAAACTGGCGCAGGTAGAGAAACTGTTTACGGCATAAAAAAGGCGGCCATTGCTGGCCGCCTTCGTGCTACTTGGGGACTGACCACACCAAGGTGAAGCTCAGCTTCGACCATGTGCCGTTGAACGGCGCAATGTGGGTAATGGCATAGCCCTTCTGCGCCAGCTCCTGCAACAGCGCCAGCCACGGGGCTGAACTGAGCAAACGCTGGTATTGTTTCTCGGTTGCGTAGCATTCCCAGCCGTCGAAGGGCTTGGATCCCTGCGCATATGTGGCCAAGGCATACTTCTCTTTCTGCCGCACCTGCTCCACCCACCGGGTGATGTTCAAGCGCACCATTCGCACATCGCTGGCAAACTTCTGCTGCTCTTCAGCCGCATTGGCGGCCGCCACACCAGACAGCGTAGGCAAAGCTGAGGTTTCTGGAAGGGTATACTCCATTTTTCCTAGAGAAAAACCCCACCTACCAGCGAAGAACGGACCAATCATGGCATAACTCCATTGTTGCGGTTAAAACGGGTAATGTGTTCCTTTGGTTGCCCAAAGTGCCCCCTTTTATAGTATACATTGCAACATGTCAACCACACAAAAAGGCGGCCATTGCTGGCCGCCTGCTGCTAGAGGTACATTTTCACTTCCACGGGGTCATCAGCGTCGCTGCCCCAAAACAGCATGGTACAGGCAGGGCTTGCGGCATGGGTAAGGGTTTCGGCGCCAGCTGGAACATTCATGGCGATAGGCACCACCGTCAACATCTCCAACTCCACACCCTGTTCAGCCCAACGGGCTTTTTGTGCCGCCCATTGGGGCGATGCTGAAAAACCGCCAGCGATTTCCCAGTTCTCTCTTCCGCCGATGCCAATAAAGGCATAAGGGCGCCCTTGCTTATCGATGAAATGATTATGCGTGGGCTTCCTTTTTTCGGCCTGTACGGCGCTATCAAGTTCGCGCACCATACGGTCAAATACCGCAGCGTGTTCGGTTGTCATGGTATTCTCCATAGGTTTGATCAGAAAACAAACAGGTGTTCCTTTGGTTGCCCAAAGCGCCCCCTTTTATAGTATACATCGCAACATGTCAACCACACAAAAAGGCGGCCATTGCTGGCCGCCTGCTGCTAGAACTCCAGATACACCAGCAAGCGCGTGATACCATGCTGGCGAGACGAGCTCCACGATACCGTGTAATTGGCCACCCGCAGGTCATCCAATAACGCTGGCCATGAATCAACGCTGGCCACATCGCTAAAGGCGTCGGCCTTAGGCCAACACACTTTAAACCGTTTGCGCCGTTTGCCCGCAGTGCCAACAGCATAGAGCTCACGCGACCATTTTTCCGGATTTTGAAAGGCCAGTAGCGTCCACGCTTGAATCTGCTGGCGCAAGAGCAGAATATAGCCCGTATAACGCGCTTGCTTTTCAGCACTCGCGCTTTTTAAGGGCTTATGCCCTACCACTGCCACACCAGGCAGCATATAGGTGGGCACAAAAGCAGGCAAAGTAGGCAGCTTTACCGACTGAGGCATTGAAGAACTCCTTCAGCTTGCAAAAACACAGGTGTTGCTTTGGTTGCCCAAAGTGCCTCACTTGTAGTGTATACATTGCAACATGTCAACCACACAAAAAGGCGGCCATTGCTGGCCGCCTTCGCGCTATGTGGGCACAATCCACGACAGCTTAACACGATGCCTAAACGTTGGCCTTTTGAAAGGCTGAGCTGAGAGAGTGTAACTTTTCTTCTCAAGCTCAGCCACAAAATTGAGCCATGGTGCCGTACTGAAAAAGAGGCGAAACCGCTTTTCGTTTGGATAAAAGTCTGTCAGCTCAAACAGCTTAGAGCCACACAGATATTCTCGCATTGCCCCAGGATCTTTTAGCTGAACACCTTCCAGCCACTGGGCTATCTCCAGACGCAGGGCATCGATGACTTGGGTGAACTGCTCATGATCATCTGCGGCCACAATTGTATGCGCGTCGTGCACTGTCGGCAAATGAGGAGCCTCAGGAATAACCACAGCTTCAGACTTCCGAGTGCGCGAAAAACCAAACATGGCATTCTCCATTTGTTGTGGTGAAAACGGGTAATGTGTTCCTTTGGTTGCCCAAAGTGGGCGATTTATAATGTATACCTCAACCTCTGTCAACTTTTCCGCTATGCTGGGGGCATGATGTATTTGGTGAAGCGCCTGCTGAACATGATTCCGCTGCTGATTGGCATTACGCTGGTGAGCTTTGCCGTGATGCAACTGGCACCCGGCGATCCGGGCAGTGTGGCGGCCGATTTAAACCCCAAAATATCGCCAGAAATGGTGGAAAAACTGCGTGCCCACTTTGGCCTGAACCAACCATGGTATATGCAGTATTGGGCGTGGCTCACCAAAATTGCGGTGTTCGACTTTGGCACCAGCTTTGCGCCAGACGGCCTGCCTGTGTTGGATAAAATTGTGGCGCACTTGCCCGTCACGTTGGTGATGAACGTGATTGGGTTGGTGGTGGTATTGCTCATCAGTGTGCCCATGGGGGTGGCGGCGGCGCGGTGGCAGAATGGTGTGTTCGACCGTGTGTCGACCATTCTGGTGTTTATCGGTTTTGCCGCGCCCAGCTTTTGGCTGGGGTTGCTGGCCATGATGTATTTGGGGGTGGAGCTAGACCTGCTGCCCATGAGCGGCCTGCATAGCTTTGGCAGCGAGGCGTGGCCGTGGTGGCAGCAAGGGCTGGATTATGCCCACCATTTAGTATTGCCCATTACCATTGGCGTGATTGGCAGTTTGGCGGGCATGACACGCTATTTACGCGCCACCATGTTGGAGGTGCTGCGGCAAGAATTCATCACCACCGCCCGCGCCAAAGGCGCCCATGAGGGCCGCGTGCTGTGGCGCCATGCGCTGGGCAATGCGTTGTTGCCCGTCATCACCATTTTAGGCCTCAGCATTCCGGGCCTCATTGGCGGGAGCGTCATTGTCGAATCGCTGTTTTCAATCCCTGGAATGGGCAAATTGTTTTACGAAGGGGTGATGATGCGCGACTACCCGCTGATTATGGGGATTCTCACCCTCGGCGCCATTCTCACTCTCATCGGTAACCTGCTGGCCGATATGCTGTATGCGTGGGCTGACCCGCGCATACGGACGCAATGACTGACAGGTTACTCTATCGGTTCAATAAACACAGCCGTACCTTGGGCAGCGACCATGAGCATACTGCTGTTGTGGCCGCTGATTTCGCCGTAATCGATATCCAGCGCAATAATGGCGTTGCAGCCTGCCTCTTGGGCTTGTACTTGCACTTCGTGCAGAATAGATTCGCGGGCATCGGCCAGCGCATTTTGGAACGCGCCGCTGCGCCCCCCCACCACATCGCGAATTTTAGCAAAGTAGTCGCGGAAAATGTTGGTGCCCATCACCGCCTCGGCGCACACCAGTGGGCCATATTTGCGAATGCGGTAACCTTCAACATTATGGGCGGTGGTAATCAGCATAGGGCTCCTTTACAACATTCTTTCAACTTTTGCGCATGTTAGCATAAAAAAAGAGAGGCCACAGCCCCTCTTTTTTTATCAATGGTTACACGCGGTCTTCGGCCACATCAGCATCGTCTTCGCTGTAGTGCATGCCCATGCCAGCCAGCATATCGTCTTCCATATACCCACCAAAGAAAGGCTGGGGGTGGTCGGTAGCAGGCTCAACCACGTCCACCTGCAAAGTTGCAGCAGAAAAGGCGGGCATGGCTGCCACAGGAAAACGCACATCGGCCAATACAGCGGCACGCATGGCTTGGATATTGTTTTGTGTTTTCATGTGGTTATCTCCTGTTATGGGCCTGTGTTGCTGGGTCTTATTGCATACATTATACACAGGCTTTTTATGCGTTGTCAAACCCTGCGGATATATTTTATTCACCGCTGGATGAGAGAGATAGGGCTGCTGCATGAGGAGCGCAACCCCCCTCCTCATTTTTTTGTCATTTTTTTTCAACTTTTTTCATCACCCACCCGCTTTGTAC
>JBAQUW010000203.1:0-2664 GCA_049297755.1 Alphaproteobacteria bacterium | reverse complement strand
CCACAGGCACATCGGCGGGCGGCGTGGGGGGCGTGGGGCGGGTTTCCTTTGGCGCTTCTTTAGGGGCGGCACTGGCTTGGGTGCGCACGTCTTCGGGCGGGGCTGGCGGGGCGGCGGGCTCGATGGGTTTGGCGTTGGGCGTGGGCGGGGGTAGGCTGACCAATTGCACGCGCAGAATATTCTCTTGTTGTTCAGGAAACACCAAAAAACCGCCCATAATCAGCAGCAACAGCACATGCAAAATGGCGGAGAACACCAACCCGCGCTTCATGGCCGCTGGGGTCATGTTAGCCTCCTGTTGGGGGTACGGTTACCAGCCCCACGTTGAGCAGGCCGCTCAGTTGAATATGGCTCATAATTTTCATCACACGGCCGTAAGGCACGTTTTTATCGGCGCGAACGAGTATCATGGTTTTGGGTTTTTCGTAAGTGATGGCTTTCAGGCGGGGGGCCAAGTCTTCCAGCAACACGCTTTTGCCTTGCAGAAAAATTTCGCCATTGCTTTGCAGGGTAATTTGCAGGGGTTCGTCGGCTTCGTTGATGGCGGCGTTTTCCACTTGCGGCAGGCTCACATCCACCCCTTGGGTCATCATGGGGGCGGTGATCATGAAGATGACCAACAACACCAGCATCACGTCGACAAACGGGGTGATGTTGATTTCGGCCATGGGGGGCTTGCGGTAGCTGAACTTACCGCGCCCGCCGCCGCCGCCAGATGGCATACTCATACCCATGTTAGCGCTTCCGTGCTTTGGCTGCGTCTTCGCGGCGTTCGAAGAGGGAGAGCAGGTCGAGCGTAAAGGCTTCTAACCGCCCTGCATAGCGGCCAAGGCTGCTGGAGAGGGCGTTGTAGGCAATGACGGCAGGGATAGCGGCAAAGAGGCCAATGGCGGTGGCCATGAGCGCTTCAGCAATACCTGGTGCCACCACGGCCAGCGAGGTGTTTTTAGACGCGCCAATGCTTTGAAAGCTGTTGATAATGCCCCACACCGTGCCCAGCAACCCAATAAAGGGGGAAATGGCACCCACGGTGGCCAAAAAGCCCAGCCAGCTTTCGCACAATTCCAGCTCGCGGGTTAAGGTGGCGTCCATGCGGCGGCGCACACGAATGAGGAGGGTATCGTCTTCCGTGCGGCCCAAGCCCGCGCGCCACTCTTGCAGGGCCACCACGTAGAGGCGGGCCATGGGGTGGTCGGTATCGGCGGGGTCGGCGTTGGTATAAAGCGATTCCAAATCTTCGCCAGCGGCAAAGGCATCTTCAAAATTATCGGCTTTTTGTTGCAGGGCGGCAAACAGGCGGCCTTTGGCAAACCAAATGGCCCACGTCATCACGCTCATGGCCAACAAGCCCAACATAATACTTTTCACGAAAAAATCAGCTTGCCAAAACAGGCTGAGAATCGACAAATCGGTGTGTATGGCAACTTCTGGCGGCATGAAGGAATCCCCTTTTATTGATTGCCCCTACCATACTGGCCACGGGCTTGGCTGGCAAGGTGGGTGGTGCAATTTATGCTATGGGTGTGCGCATTTGCCACGGGGGTTGTAATAGGGCGTATGCCGCCCTATATACCCCAAACGATGGGCAACCGCCCTCGTGACATCAACACTTTTGGGAGAACACACCATGCCGTCACTCAGCAGCATGCACGACATTATGGAGGCTGTGGCGCACACCCTCCGCATTGACGAGGAGAGCCTAGCTGTATTGCGCACCTTTGTGCGCCTTACCGGCCTCCGGGAGAACGGGGAACCAGTCTTCGTCGAAACCTTGTGCCTGTGGCACTGGCCTGCCGTCAAAGGCGCAAGCCCTGTGCCTGTTCGCTGGTTTCGCACCGGCAACACCTACAACGACATGATGAGCGAGGAGTGGGAGCGCTACGGGTACAACAACCCCTACGGCTCTCCCAGCGATGCCGAGCGTGAGCTTACGCTCACGTCCGACATCATCCTCAGCGTCGCCGCCAAGCTGTGCGTGCGCATGAAGAAGGATATCTTGGGAGTGAAGGTTCTCATCCCCAAGGATGCCTTCAGCGCTGTGACCTTCACGCTCAGCGGCGACGTCTTCGCTGGCACACTGAAGATGGGCCGTATTGTACCCTTGCAGGTGCGTACGCCTTAACGCAGACGACAAACCGCCCCCTTGTGGGGCGGTTTGGTTTTTGGGGGTTGAAAACGGATTGGGGGCGCACTATATGAGGCGGACGATGGGCTTTGCCCGCGTGACACTGAAACTTTTTTGGAGAACTATGATGGAAAAGACCATCAAACTTTACGACGTGGCCTGCCCGCCTGGTGGCCACATGTTGGTGGACGTCACCAACAGCTACGGCATCCTGCGGGCCAGCATTGTGGGATATGCTGAGACGCCGAACCCTGTGTCGGACTCGTTGCACGATCTCGCCGAATTCCGCGAGGAAATGGCGTTCGATGAGGACAACAACTTCTCGCACCCCCTCCACATCAGCGTGTGGAATGGGGGAGGAGAACACACCCTCTACGTGAGCGAGGCGGTGTACGCCCAGCTGATGATGTGACTGCCAGCCGCCCCTTGTGGGGCGGTTTGGTTTTTGGTGGATAGACTTAGCATCACGCAGTCATTGCGAGCGCAGCGCGGCAATCTGACCAACCACAACATGCCACCTTGCTCAGATTGCTTCGGCA
>JBAQUW010000202.1:0-8121 GCA_049297755.1 Alphaproteobacteria bacterium | reverse complement strand
GGCCGAAGCCCTCTTGCGGCAGGAAAATCAACCGCATAGCCCCTACCGCTTGGCCGCCGTGTGTGCCCGCCGCCCCAAAACGTGGCTGAAAGGCTGGGGGGTAGAATTCTCCGATTGTCCGACCATGTTGGCGCAAAAAGCGGGCATAGACATGGTGGTGGAATGCATGGGCGGCGTGCCCATGGCGCACGAGGTGGTGGGTGCCGCCCTCTCAGCGGGCAAACATGTGGTCACCGCCAACACGGCGCTCATGGTCAGCTATGGCCACATGTTGCAGCGCTTGGCGCAAGGTAACAACGTGTTTTTGGGCTTCGATGCCGCCATGGGTGGCAACCTGCCCTACCGCGCCTTGGCCACCAACTTGCAACAACCTCTTGAAAAGGTCGATGTCGCCTATGGCCGCGGCCTCAACCGTGTGCTGGAGCGTATGCACACCATGGCCGAAACCTACGGCAAAGCCTTGCTGGCCGTGCAACAGGAAGGTGCTCTCGATACCAGCGGTAAGGAAGATTTCTACCGCCAAAGCCTATTGCACACGGCCTTTTTTGGCACTTGGAACAAACTCAACGCCGCGCCCAGCTTGGGGTTAGAAAACCTGCGTCCCGAAGATTTTGCCCTCGCCACGCAGCTAGAAAGCACCATTCGCGTGGTGGGTACGCTTACCCCGCAGGGCATCACCTACGCCCCCCAAGTGCTGCCGCAAACCCACCCGCTTACCAATGCCATGGCCGATGCCCTCATGCTTCATACCCAGTCCTCAATTGGCACAGGCCCCATGACCATGACCCTGCCACCCCGCACCATTGCCAGCACTGTGGCGGCGTTGCTGAACGACATGGCCGCCGCTGCCCATACCCGCACCTGTGTGGCCTTGCCCCAGCGCATGGAGTTAGCCACCAAGCCCAACACGCCGCAATATTTTGTGCGCCTGCCCATCACCCAGCACCTCAAATTGCGCCGCGATACTCGTTTTGGCGTGGTGGAAGAAAAAACCGATACCCGCACGGGCATGATGGCCGTAAAATTGAATACTTTACTTCCCCGCTCAGATTTGGTAGAGATTCTAGGCGCCGAAGCCACCATTTTGGCCATGTATGGCACCAACGTGTTGGCCCAAGCGCATAACAATGGCCACAATATGGGAAGAATCGCTGCCTAAATGGGTGCCCTCATTCAAGAATTTTCGCCCGATGTGCGCCGTAGTCGCGCCCGCCGCCGCACGGTGGGTTTACGGCTGGCCGAAGGCCGCCTGATTGTGAACGTGCCCCATACCCTTGGCGCCCACGATATCGAAAAAGTGCTACAAAAGCACGAAAACTGGGTGCGCAAAAAGCTGGCCGATGCCAAAAAACAGCAAGCCGCCAGCCGCCGCAAAGGCCATTCGGGCGAGGGCTACCTGTACAAAGGCCGCGAATATATGCTGCAAGTGCAACGCGTGCCCGCTGGCTATTTGGCCCATGTGCGGCGCGAAGAAGACTATTTGGTGCTCCACCTGCCACCCAAAATTCGCGCCCGCACGGTGCTAGAAGGCTGGTATATGGAACGTGCCCAAGCCTACCTCATCACGCGCACCAGCTTGCTGGCCGCCCGCTACGGCATTACCTACCGCAACATCACCATTGGCGATTACAAAACCCGCTGGGGCAGCTGCTCGCGCTTTGGCAACCTGCGCTTTTGCTGGCGGATTATGATGGCCCCGCCCAAAGTCATCGACTACCTCATTATCCACGAACTCATGCACCGCAAAGTGTTCAGCCACAGCCCCCGCTTTTGGGCCGCCGTCGAAGCCGCCATGCCCGACTACGACACCCCCCGCAAATGGCTCCGCGACAACGCCGCCACCTTGGGGTGGTAGAGATTTGTCATGTTGGCGTACTGTGCGTGCAGAAAAGGATAAACGCGATGACCATATCTCTAAAATTTGGCGCAGGGCTTAGTGGCTAGTGTATAGTAGGGCACAGCGCTTACCGTAATAAAGGAATTTTCCATGGCTCAAATCTCCGCCAAACCGCCGCTCCGCTTGGGTATTATAGGTTTAGGCACGGTAGGCTGTGGCGTGCTGCATATGCTGCGCCAACGCCAAAGTGCCATGGCGCAAGCGGCAGGGCGGGCGGTGCAGGTGGTTGCTGTTTCGGCACGCGAACGCTACAAAACACGCGCCGAATCTATCAGCACTTATGCCTGGTTCGACGACCCCTTGGCACTGGTAAATAACCCCGAAGTGGACGTGGTGATAGAGCTGGCAGGCGGAGCCCATGGCATGGCGCTACAAGTGGCCGAGGCAACCCTTAACCTTGGCAAACCCCTTATTACCGCCAATAAAGCCATGTTGGCCACCCAGCTGTTGCCGCTGTTGCAGCGCGCCAAACAGCATGGCGCCAGTGTACATTTCGAGGCGGCGGTGGCGGGCGGAATCCCTATTATCAAAACCATTCAACAGGCCATGGTGGGCAGCCGCATTACGCAAATTTCCGCCATTTTAAATGGCACCACCAACTATATGCTCACGCGGATGATGCAAGACAATATGGGCTATGCCGAGGCGCTGACCGCCGCCCAGCAGCAAGGCTATGCCGAGGCCGACCCCCATTTAGACGTGAGTGGCCAAGACGCCGCGCAAAAGCTGGCTATTTTGGCCTACTTGGCTTTTGGCGATATGCCCGATGTGGCCACTATGCCGTGCCAAGGCATCACGCACTTAAAGCTTACCGATATGCAAGCCGCCGCAACTGCCAACACCTGCTATAAACTGTTGGCTACCGCCACGCTCACGCCCCAAGGGGTGGTGGCGCAGGTGCAACCAGCGGCCTTGCCAGCCAGCCACCTGTTTGCCCAAGTGCATGGCGCCGATAATGCTATTTTGTTAGAGGCCGAAGGCATGCCGCGTCTGTTTTTGGCAGGCCCAGGTGCCGGCAGCCTGCCCACCGCCAATGCGGTACTTGCCGATATTGCCGATGTGGCGCGGTTGCCGCGCTAAAAGTTAACAACATTTTTTGGCCCGATAACTCTACAAAAAATTTCACCTGAAAAGAGGTGAGGTAAGGGGGGAGTGACCGATGACCATGGGCGTTTGTCTGACAAAAGCTGCTGCACACGATGTCTGTATGCAATTTTGCTAAAAATGCCGAATGGAGCCGCTGTGGAGCCGAAATGTTACCTGAAAAAGATTAATAAAAACAATGGTTTTTTTTGCTAAGCCGATTTGGAGCCGAAAGTTTACCTAGGGTGCTGGGGTGGGGGTAAGGCTAGGCGCTGCATGAGGCATTTTGCCGCCCGTGGCTTGGATAAAACGGAAGGCTTGGGTGTGCCAGCCAGCCTGCGCTTGGGCGGCGTTTAGGTGCGCTTGAGCCAGGGCAATATCGGCGCCCAATTGCTCAAATTTGCCCACATCGCCCACCGCAAAACGGGCGCTGGTGGCAGCAAAGCTGCGGGTAATGGCGGCCACCGCTTGTTGGGCGCTGGCGGCCTGATTTTGGCTGATTTGCAGGGTAATGAGGCTGTTGGCAATATCGGCAAACGCACCTAAAACTTGGCCTTTATAAATGGCGACAGACTCCTCATAAACCGCCCAATTCCGCCGTAAATTGGCCCTGTTGGCGCCTGCTTGAAACAGCGGCAAAGTAAGCGCTGGCCCCATGCTCCAAGTGCGGTTGTCCCAGTCGAACACGTCACCCCACACGGGGTTCACAAAACCACCTAAAGCATTGAAACTTATACGCGGAAGGAACGCCGCGCGGGCCACGCCAATGCGCTGGTTTGCGGCTTCCAGCGCCAAGGCGGCGGCGCGGACATCGGGCCGCTGGAGCGCAATGGTGGCCGACATATTGCCCACAGGCATGGGGGCGGCGCTGGACAGAGACGCTAAATCTTTCTCTGATATATCAAACACTTGAGGCGCTTCGCCCAGTAGCAATGCCAAGGCATGGTGCAGTTGGCGGGTGTAGCTGGCGGCGCCCAAAGCGAGGCTACGCTGCTGTTGCAGGGTGGCGGCGGCGGCTTGCCAGTTGCTCACATCCAGCTCGCCCGCGTCGTACCGCGCGGTGAGAATGGCCAATTGCTGCTCTTGCGCCGCCAAAATGGTGCTCCAACTGCGTTCCACCACGGTGGCAGCCAATAATGCGGTATAGGTGCGGGCAATTTCCGCATCCAGCGCCAAGGCCACATCGGCCTGCAAATCCTCAGCCGCCAAGGCTTGCAAGGTGGCGGCGCGGGCGGTGCCAGCCACGCGGCCAAACAGGTCAAGCTCAAAACTGGCGAACACATCAGCGCCAAACGTATTGCGGGCTTTGGTGTTGCTGGAAACGCTGGGGGCGGAGCGATAGCGTGTGGCATCGGCGCTGGCCGTAAGCGTGGGCAATTGCGCGGCAAAGGCTAGGCCAGCCAAGGCGCGGGCTTGTTCTACCCGTGCGGCTTGGGCTTGCAGCGTGGGGTTTTGGATATGGGCTTTGGCCGTGAGTTCCGCCAATTTAGGCAGAGGATAGTGCTGTACCCATGTGGTGCCAGAAGCATCGAGCGGGGCCAACGTGGCGCTGACGCTCACCATTTGCCAACTGCCTACTACCGTGGGGCTGGTGAAGGGCAGGGGCGTTTCTGCCTGAAGTGTGACAGGTTTGGCAAACATATTGGGCAACTGAAAGCGCGGTGCTAACCAACTGGAACAGCCAGCCAAAGCCATACTGGCCGCCAAAAGAAGGGTGAGGTTACGCATGGCGGCCTCCGCGTTTTGTGCTGGTGGTTTCGGTAGTCAGCGAGCTGGGGCTGGCGCTGTGCAAGGGTTTGCCGCCGCTGATAAAACGCAAACCTACATAAAACAGTGGGGTGAAAAACAGCCCCAGTAGCGTGCCGCCCAACATGCCCGCAAACACGGTAATGCCAATGGCAAAGCGCATTTCCATGCCTGCTCCGCTGGAGAACACCAAGGGCAATACGCCCATAATAAACGCAATACTGGTCATGAGAATGGGGCGCAGGCGCAGGTGGCAGGCCTCTAATGCGGCTTCTACAATGCCCATGCCTGCCAGCTCCAGTTCGCGGGCAAATTCCACAATCAAAATGGCGTTTTTGCAGGCCAAGCCCACCAATACAATCAGGCCAATTTGGGTGAAAATGTTGTTATCGCCGCCTGTGAGCCACACGCCAAACAGGCCACAAAATACCACCACGGGCACCACGCCCATAATGGCCAATGGCAGCACCACACTTTCGTATTGGGCGGCCAGCACCATCAGCACCAGCAAAATGCACAGGGCAAAAATGTACACTTCGGTATGGCCTGCTAAAATTTGTTGGTAGGCCAAGTCGGTATATTCCCATGTGATACCCGGAGGGAGCGTTTTGGCCAGCACACCTTCCATGATTTTTTGGGCTTGGCCGCTGGAAAAACCTGGGGCGGCGCTGATGTTGATATCGGCGGAACGGAACAAATTATAGCGGGATGAACGGTCGGGCCCGTTGCTGTTTTCAATGGTCATGAGGCTGCCGAGTGACACCAATTGCCCCGTGGTGCGGCTGCGGACTTTGAGGGTGGCAATATCGGCCGCCGTGGCGCGGTAGGGGGCATCGGCTTGGGCAATCACTTGGTAGGTACGGCCAAACTTGTTGAAATCGTTGATGTAAAGCGAGCCAAGCGCAATCTGCATCACGCCAAAGGCATCGGTGATATTCACGCCCAGTTGCTTGGCTTTCACGCGGTCGAGGTTCGCATAAAGTTGCGGCACGTTCACATCGAACCCACTAAAAATACCTGTGAGACCTTGCGTTTGCCATGCGGTGCCAATGGCAGCTTGGGCGGCTTGGTAGAGGGCATCGTCGCCTAAATCGGCTTTATCTTGCAATTGAATTTTAAAGCCGCCAATGGTGCCTAAGCCTTGCACGGGCGGTGGGGGGAATACGCCCACAAAGGCTTCGGGAATGATGCCATTGAGCTTGCCCATCAGCTGGCCTGCAATGGCGGGGCCGTACTCCTGCCACGTGTTGCGCTCGGCATAGGGCTCTAGCCCTAAAAACACAATGCCAGCGTTGGGGCTGTTGGCAAAGCTGATAGACAGGCCCGGAAAGGCAATGGCGTTTTTCACGCCCGGTTGTTGCAGGGCAAGGGTGCTGATGCGTTCAATCACCTCTTGCGTGCGGTCGAGGCTGCTACCTGGGGGCAGTTGGGCAAAGGCGATGAGGTATTGTTTATCTTGCACGGGAATGTAGCCAGAGGGTACGGCTTTGAACAACACCAGCGCCAAGGCAATGAGCAGGGCATAGATGCCAAAACCTAAAAATTTACGGCGGAGAATGGTGGTGACACCATGTTGGTAGTTTTCGCCGCCACGGGTGAACACACGGTTAAACCAATTGAAGAAGCGGCCAAAAATAAAGTTGATGCCACGGGTGAGTTTATCGGGTGTGGCATGGTGGTGAGGCAGCAAAATGGCAGCCAAGGCGGGGCTAAGGGTGAGTGAGTTGAAGGCGGAAATAACCGTGGAAATGGCAATGGTGAGCGCGAATTGTTGGTAAAATTGCCCGGTAAGCCCCGCAATAAAGGCCAAGGGAATAAACACGGCGCAGAGGGTGAGGGCAATGGCGATGATGGGGCCGCTGACTTCTTTCATGGCGACGACAGTCGCGGCGTGGGGAGAGAGGCCTTTGCGGATGTTACGCTCCACATTTTCCACCACCACAATGGCGTCGTCGACCACAATACCAATGGCCAGCACCAAGCCAAACAGGGTGAGGTTGTTGATGGAAAAGCCAAACAGGTACATGACCCCAAAGGTGCCGATAATGCTGACGGGCACGGCCAATAACGGAATAATGCTGGCGCGCCACGTTTGCAAAAACAGAATCACCACCAGCACCACCAGCACCAAGGCTTCGATGAGGGTTTCCACCACTTTTTCGATACTGGTGCGCACAAATTGGGTGGGGTCGTAAATGACCGAATAATCGACGCCCGGCGGGAAGTTGGGCTTAAGCTCGGCCATGGCGGCACGCACGGCGTTAGACACTGAAAGGGAGTTGGAACCCGGCGCTTGGAACACGGCCACCGCTGCGGCAGGTTTGTTATTCAGCAGGCTGCGCAAGCTGTATTGGTTGGCGCCGAGTTCCACCCGTGCCACGTCCTTCAACAGCACCATGCTGGTGCCTTCGGTTTTGAGGATAATATTCTCAAATTCTTCGGGGGTAGAGAGGCGGCCTTTGGCGGTGATGGGGAGCTCGAACGCAATGAGGTTGGGTGTGGGTTGGCCGCCAATGGTGCCTGCGGCCACTTGGGCGTTTTGTTCGCGCACGGCGGCTACCACATCTTGCACCGTGAGGTTACGGGTATTGAGTTTGGCGGGGTTGAGCCAAATGCGCAGGGCATAATCGCCACCACCAAATTGGCGCACGTTGCCTACGCCATTCAGGCGGGCTAAGCGGTCGACAATGTTCAGCGTGGCGTAGTTGCGGAGATACGTAGAATCACGGCTGCTATCGGGCGAGGTAAGGTGCACCACCAAGGTGAGGTTGCTGGAACTTTTGACGGCGTTCACACCCAATTGGCGCACAATATCGGGCAGGCGGGGCAGGGCTTGGTTGACGCGGTTTTGCACCAGCTGTTGGGCTTTATCGGGGTCGGTGCCCAATTTAAAGGTGACGGTTATGCCTAAGCGGCCATCGGTGGTGGCTTGGCTGGACATGTAGAGCATGTTATCGACGCCGTTGATTTGTTCTTCCAGTGGTGCTGCCACGGTTTCGGCAATCACTTTAGGGGTGGCGCCCGGAAAATTGGCTTGCACTTGCACGGTGGGGGGCACCACTTCGGGATATTCCGAGATGGGTAAATAGGGAATGGCAATGGCGCCAAACAGAAAAATCAGCACCGACAACATGCTGGCAAACAGCGGGCGGTTGATGAAGAAGTTGGCGATGTTCATGCGCTATAACGTGCCTTGGGTGGGTGAGGTGGTGCTGGGCAGTGGGGCGGTGGCGCTGATAGGCTGCAAGGTGAACATATCAACCACTTGGGGGGTCACGGGTGCACCTGGGCGAATGCGCATGAGGCCGTTGACCACAACAACCGTGCTGGGCGATAAGCCACTGGTGATGCTGCGCAAACCATTCACCATGGCGCCCAGTTGCACGGGGTTAGGT
>JBAQUW010000201.1:0-3522 GCA_049297755.1 Alphaproteobacteria bacterium | reverse complement strand
CGCTGACCCACTCCACAATCTTTAACACCGTGTCATCCATGTTCGTTCTCCTTCGCATCAGAAAATACCCACAAGGGGCGGGAAAGGGAAAAGTGTGCCTGATGCGCTTGGCACACATGGTATACTTAACAGACTTTGTCAACCCCCAAAAACGAACCCGCCCGCCTTTCCTTGCGGAAAAGCGGGCGGGCGGAGGGGCTAGCGGCTCCTGAAGATGGAGCGCCCCTCCTTGTCGAGGAAGAAGTGCCGCATGAGCAGCACTGCGGCGGCCAACAAGCCGCCGCCGACGAGGGTTGTGCCTGCGATGGCAACAACCCAAAAATTGATGTCTTCCATGCCTTCCTCCATCATCAAGCGTGCCCCCTCGGGGCAAAAGGATATGTGCGCCTGATGCTACCCTTAACATAGGGCGGTTTTGTCGTTTTGCAAGGGGGTAAAAACGAACCCGCCCGCCCTTCCTTCCGGAAAAGCGGGAGGGCATGGTGGCGGGGCTTAGGCCACGCGGGAGGGCCAAACTGGCACGCCCAGCAAGGTAATGGGCGGGCGCACGGTGCAAGCGTCGAAGCTGCCCCGAATTTGCTCCCAGTCCAGTACGGTCACCTCGGCCTCGGTGTCCGCAGCCAACGCCTTGGCGTCAGCAATAGCGGCTTCGAGGGTATTGTAGTGCCCCTCAATCCGCTGCACCTCGCCGAACGGCCCAGTGCTGAGCCAAAAGCCGCCCAGCCCGTCATAGAGCCTTGAGAAGTCGACGCTCCCAGGCTGGGGGTCGTCGATCACGACGATGACGGTGGCGGTGGTTTCCTTTCGGTCAACCTCCGCCGCTGCCTTGGTCAGGTAGCGGTAGGGGAGGTGTTTCCCCGTGGCCTTGTCGGCCAGCAGGAACTGCGGCAGGAAGTGAGTCGTCCCGCCAACAACCTTAGAAAAAATCTTGTCCATGCTATCTCTCCCATCATCAAGCGTGCCCCCTCGGGGCAAAAATATAGGTGCGCCTGATGCGTACCCTTGAGATAGGGCGCAAAATACCCTTTGACAACCCCCGCCACCTGCTTTATATGCACGGCACGGAGTAATTCGTTCGCAACCCCCAAAGTTGGGCCCTTTAATGGGACAGCGGTTGAGCCACTACGGCGCGGACGGGTGAAGAGATCAACCAACGGCAAGGAGAAACTCATGCCCACAATCAACCAGCTGGTGCGCAAACCTCGCGTGATTCAGCTTGCTAAAAACAAAGTGCCCGCCCTGAAGCAATGCCCTCAGCGCCGTGGCGTGTGTACCAAAGTGTACACCACAACTCCCAAAAAACCGAACTCAGCGTTGCGTAAAGTCGCCAAAGTGCGCTTAACCAATGGCTATGAAGTGATTGCGTATATCCCCGGCGAAGGCCACAACCTGCAAGAGCACAGTGTTGTGCTCATTCGCGGCGGCCGTGTGAAGGACTTGCCCGGTGTGCGTTACCACATCGTGCGTGGTGCCCTCGATACCCAAGGCGTGAAGGACCGTAAAAAGAGCCGTTCACACTACGGTGCGAAGCGTCCGAAGTAATTGTATTTATAAGAGAATTGAAGGAGTTATCCTATGCGTAGACGTCAAGCTGAGCGCCGCGAAATACTGCCAGACCCCAAGTTTGGCGATTTGGTGCTGATGAAGTTCATGAACTGCCT
This sequence comes from Alphaproteobacteria bacterium, assembly GCA_049297755.1. GTDB lineage: Bacteria > Pseudomonadota > Alphaproteobacteria > UBA2136 > JAPPOO01 > JBAQUW01. The sequence continues at coordinate 1,861 of JBAQUW010000201.1, read as the reverse complement.
CATGATGCACGGCAAAAAATCGGTGGCCGAGAAAATTGTGTATGATGCGTTGGAGCGCATTGAAAGCCGTAGCAAAAAGAACGGTTTGGAAGTGTTCCACAAAGCCCTGAACAATGTGAAGCCCGAAACCGAAGTGCGTAGCCGCCGCGTAGGTGGTGCCACTTACCAAGTGCCTATGGAAGTGCGCCCTGACCGCGCCCAAGCCCTCGCAATCCGCTGGATTATCGAGTACTCACGCGGCCGTAGCGACAAAACCATGACCGACCGCTTAACCAACGAACTGTTGGATGCCGCCGATAACCGTGGTAACGCCATCAAAAAGCGTGAAGATACCCACAAAATGGCCGAAGCCAACCGCGCTTTTGCCCACTTCCGCTGGTAAGGCTTTGCCTGCACCCCAAAAAAACCGCCCACGGGCGGTTTTTTGCGCTTTCTCCTTGTATTCTCACTGTATGCACACTATATATCCCACACTCGAAAGAGTGACATCGTCCCGTCAACTTCAAAGGAGACCAGCCATGCTGGACATTCTTAAAACTTATGCCCGCCGTGGGCTCTTGGTGGCGGTGGGGCTGCTGCTGGGCTGGTTGCTCAGTGGCTCGCCTGCCAAAGTGGGTCTGCTCGGCCTCGACGCCGAAATCCCCATCGGCACCACTACTGTGGCCAGCAAACCGCAAGCTTGCAATCCGCAGGCGCCGCTGGCGGCAGCAACTGCCGCAGGTACGGTCAGCACTGCCCAGTGCGCGGCCGATATCCGCAAGGCCAAGGAGGAGGGGGATACCCTCGCCTCCGTCGAGCGGGTTAGCTGCGATGCACGGGTGCGCGAGGCGGAAGATAAGGCGGCCTTGCGTTGCCCCAAGCCCGCCGCTGAGGTGCGCACAGAGCGGGTGGAAACCCCCGCCACGGCCACCAGCTGTGCTGCATTCATGCAGCAGGCGGCCGCCAAGGCTAAGGCCGCGTGCCCCAAGCCTGCCGCGGTGGCGCCCAAGGCCGAAGCGCCTGCCCTTGCACCCACCCCCAAGCCTGCCCAGCCGCCCATGGCGGTGGGGGCTGGCACGGCGTGGGTGGCTGTTGGCCCGCTCACCGCAAAGGCTGAGTGGACCAACCCCCGTACTGGCGAGCGCAAGCTGTGCAACGGCTGGAGCATCGATGGGCTGCTCTGCACCCACGATGCGGCCTTTGTCGCCTGCGTCAGCGCCTTGAGCGGCCAGCTGCAAGCCGCCCGCATGGGCGATGGTGTCGCGCATGTGCGGAGCTCAAACTCGGCCCACCCGTGCGTGTTTGGCACTAAAAAGTGATGCGACAACGCCTCCCCCAGTGGGGGAGGCGTTGTTGTTTGCATTTTACGCTTGCACATTGCTCTCGTATACATTATAAATCCCGCAAGTTGACTTCCCCTTTTCCCTCAAAACTTGGAGAAAAACTATGTTTGGCGATAACATCGCACTCTATATCGGCCGCGCTATCATGTGGGGCGTTGCCTTGGCCATTGTGGCCTTTGGCTTGTACTCCCTCGCCAAAAAGGTCGACCACGTCCAGTGGCCGGTCTGCGTGTGGGAGCCCTGCCGCGCGGTTACCTCGGCCCTTAAGCCTGCCGCTGCCAAGGCGCCTATTCCCGTCACCATCGCCCCTGCTACGGGGTGGATGCCGCTGACGCGCACGGGCGCCACCCACCCCACCTGCAAAAATGGCGTGTTCTATAGCACGCCGCCGCACACCCTGTGCATCAACGTCAATACCGACGTGATGAACATGGTGCGGGCGGGTTACCGTCTGGAATGGCGCAAAACCCAGCCAGGCACGGTGGTTGTGCGGGGTTGGAGTGGCACCTCGGTGCTGCAAGAGGCCACCATCTCCACCA
>JBAQUW010000200.1:0-8041 GCA_049297755.1 Alphaproteobacteria bacterium | reverse complement strand
GCGTGAGGGTGTTTTCCTTGGCCGGCAGGGTGGGCGAGGCGCTGGTGGTGGCGCTGGTGGTGCCTGTGCTGCTGATAACGCCTGTGGCGCTGACAGGGGTGGGGGCGGTGACGGCAGGGGCAGTGACGGTGAGGCCGCGTTCGCGCAGGGTTTGGAGGATACGTTCCATATTTTGAGCGGTTGCGCGGGTGGATTCGGCCGTGCGGTGGCCTGCCACCAGATGTTTGTATTTGTGGCGGCTGTTGTGCTGGTTATGCACGCCGCACAACAACTGGCTGCTCAGGATTTGGCAACGGGCGGCCGCTTGCACCTTGCCGCCGCCTGTGAGGGGGTAGCTGAGCACCAATTGGGTGGCGTGGGTGATAGGGTTATACAAGCCTTTCACCGTGGTGGGAGAGGTGGGGGCGGCGGGGTGGAAGAGCTGGCCGTTCACGGCAAACACGGCGGGCATATCTTCCCCATTTTGGGTGGGGGTGATGGGGGTTTCTACATCGGTGGTGAGTTCCAGCAGGCTGCCCACGGGCAAAATGTGCTGGGTATCAGCCGTGGGGCTGGTGAGGGCAGCGCGAATGGCATAGCGGCCATCGGGCAGCAAGGGGTCTGTTGGCAAGGTGGCGGCGCGAATAAAGCGGAGGGGCTCCTGCTGGCCAGCCACTTCCACCATCAGGTCTGCCGCTTGGGTGGTGCTGTTTTCGGCCACCCGCACGGCGGTGATGGTGCCAAACAAGGTGGTGAAGTCTTCGGGCAATTCAAGGCGCACGGTATCGTCCACATCCAGCGGAATGCGCAGGGCGGAGAAGTCTAGCTTGCTGGGGAGCGTGACGCGGAAAATTTTGCCACTGGTGGTGATGAGGGGCGAGCTTTCGGGCAAGGTGATTTGGCCAATGCGGCTGAACAGGGTGACGTTGACTTTCACCAAATCGGCGCCGCTCATGGTGGTGGCGTCGCCTGTGCTCAGCACAATGGCGGCGATGGGCAGGGGGCTGGTGGCTAAATCGGCGGGTACATAGGTGCCACGGAAGCGGGTGATGGTATCGAGGTAGTGTTGAATATAGGGCTCGGCCTGCTTCAGGTAATAGGGCGAGCGCACGCGGGCCAGTTTATCGGCCGCTTGGGCAAAGTCTTTGGCTTCAAAGGCATCAATCCCGCTCATAAGTGCCGTAAACTCAGGCCGGTTGGCGCGAATGGCATTTTTTAGTTTGGCGCGGCTGGGGTCGCCCGCAAATTGCCATATGGCGCGGGCGTCTTCTAGCCCTTTCATACGGCTCAGGGTTTGGTTGATGACAAAGGCCAATTCTAGCCCTTTGTGTTGTTGGTGCAGGCCATAGCCCGTATCGAGGGTGCCCACGGGGCCAAGGGTGGTGTCACGCGTGAGGCTGTTGCGAATGGTGGCGGTGAGGTAGTCGGCGCGTTCTTCGGGCGGAAAGTCTTTGTCATCGAATAAATGAAACAGGCGGTAAAGTGCCGTTGCCGTACCATAGTTGCCGGTGGCGTTGCTGATGAGGTTTTTGAGCACGCCGTCCACCACATCGGGCTTGGCATTGAAGTGTTCCCGCAAAAACGCAAATTTGACCCCAAGGTTCAGCGCCACTTTGGCTTTGGGTTTGAGCAAGATGGCGGCGGTATCAGCTTCTAGCTCTTCATTCACGTTGGCGTTGTTCAGGTGGGTTTCAAACTCTTGCAAGAGAATGGTGTCGAGGTTGAAATCTACCGTCAGGTCTTGCGTCAGGAAACTGGTGAGGGTTTTGACGCGGTCGAAGTTATCGGCTTGAAAATGTTTGCGGATATCGTTGATGACCACGGGCACAATGGCTTGGCGGCGGGCTTGGGCGATATCGCGGTGGAAGCGCGCATAGGCCATGACGGTGTCGAGGTCTTTTTTCTCGAGCGCCACGGTGAGGCCGCTTTGAATGATTTTTTCCAGCCGCACGCGCACAGGTTTATCGTCGCCAATGGTCACGTTCAGGCGTTGCAGCAGGGGGAGAATATCAATGTTTTTGCTGGCCAATTCTTCGGTGAGGTCGAGCAGCGTGACGTTATAGGCTTTGCGGGCATCGGCGGGGATATCTTCCGCCTTGGGGCCCGTGGCCAATAAAAAGGTATCGCCCGTGCGCAGGGTATCGGCGGCGGCGGCGGGCAGGAAGCTGAGCCATGTTGTGGTTTTGGCGGGGTTGAGCGATAAGGCCAAGTAATCTAAATACACATCAAGCGTATTGCTGGCGACAGGGGCCGAGGTGGCAGGGTCTGTGGCGGGGGGTAGCGCTTCGGCCTCCACCACCTCGACAGTAGGCGAGGGGGCGGCTTGGGTGTTATCGGCTAAAGCAGGCAGTGATGCAGCCTTACTGGCAGGCATGTGGCTTTGGGCGTGCGCCATAAAGGCGGGGTTGGCGTGCAAGGCTGCCACTTGTGCGGCCATGGCTTGCAACGCGGTGGGGGTGAGCAGGGTTTGCCACTGTAACTCTTGTAAAAAGGTGGGGAAGTTTTTCACCCAGCGCAACGTGCCATCGGCAGGGTGCTGTTGGGTGTGCATGCGGTAGCTGGCGGGCACCAGCAAGGCCAAGGCTTCGGGTGGAATTTCAACCACATTTTGGCGGCTGCGCATGGCAATGGTATGGTTTTTAATGAGGGCGGCATCGTTCAGCGCCAAGCCTTTGATGACACCCAGCACATGCTTTTGGGGGTCGGTGATGAGCGGGCTGGTGACCATGGTGTGGAGTAATGTTTCGGTGGCCACGGCATCGTCGGCTTGCAGGGTGGTGGCCACATGGGCGAGCAAAGCGGCTAAGTACGCGGGGCGGGCAGGGTGGTTGGCCAGTACTTCCAGCATGGTGAGCAAGGGTTTGGGCTGGCCCAAGGCCTGCCCCACCAAGGGCGCTTGTGCCATGAGAAATTGCGTGACATCGAGCGTGGTTTTTTCGGATAACTTGACAGGCTCGGCACTGGCCAAGGGCAATAACACGCGCAGCGCTTCGATGAGTTTGGGGTTGTCGGTAAAACAATCAGTCGCCAAGCATTGCCCTAAATGGGCTTGCACGGCCAAGGCGTTGAAGGTGGGGTTGGTGGCATCGGCGGCCAAGAGTTTTTCGGTTTGTTCCAGCGCTTCGGCATAGCGCTGCCCAGCAATGAGGGCAGCAATATCGGTGGTGGTTTCGCTGCCGCAAGCGGCCAGCCCCAAGGCCCCCACCAATGCCAAGAGGGAAAGCGAACGCTGCAAAGCGTTGAAATGACGTGTTTTTGTTGTTGTCATTGCGTTCTACCCTACCACAGGCGCTTGCACTTGCACGCAGCTTGCGGCACACTACGCCCTATGAAGCAGACTTTTTTACGACATGCTGTTGCAACCTTGCTGTTCACGCTGGTGGCTACGGTACACGCATGGGCCGAGGCCGATTGGTTCACCCAAGGCGAACGCTTGCAGTACGACATTACCTGGAAGTTTTTACATGCGGGCAAGGCTGAGGTGTTGTATCGACCTGAAGGGCAAGCTGATGCTGCTGGCGATGCAGCCACTTACAGCATTGTGGCGCGGGCATGGACAACCTTGTATTATCCCAAGTTGCTTGAACGCTTGCGGGTGAGTGGCAGCTTGAACCCTGAAACGCCGTTCCGCCCCACCGAGTTTGAGCAAATGCAGGTGGAAAATAATTACAAGGCCGACAAAATAACGGTGTTTGATTACGCCAAAGGTGAGGCCCGTTATGACAACCTGCGCAACAAAGCCAAAGGCGAAGGCCAGCAGGTGCTGGAGATTAACAGCCAAGTGCGCGATATCCTCTCGACCTTGTATTTTATGCGCAAGGCGGCAGATTGGAACACGCCGTTTGCGGCGGTGCCGATTTTGAACCTGGACCGCCCTTATGTGTTGCGGGTGGAAGTGGGGGCGCCTGAGTTTATGCGCACCAAAACGGGCAAGCTGACGGTGCGGCGCGTGCAGCCCTACCTGACCCCCGTGGGTGATGGCAAAAAACCGAAAGACCAATGGACATTGTGGGTGACAGATGACGCGCGGCGTATTCCGCTGCGGATTGATTTGGTATCGCGCTTTGGGACATTTTCGGCCACGCTCACGGGCGTGGGCACGGCGGATAGCCAAAGCATTGCGCCAAGAGAGATACCTGAAAAAGCGCCGCTGTTTTAATGCCGCAAAACCTTGCTCGCCGCCCTGCCTATTGGGATGAGGCCAAAATAACGTTGGCGCAAGCCGACCCTGTGCTGGGTGGGATTATGGCGCACTACCATGGCACAGAAGGCCTCACCAACCGTGGCAATGCCTTTGAAACCTTGGTGCGGGCGGTGGTGGGGCAGCAGATTTCTGTTAAAGCGGCCGATAGTGTTTGGGGTAAGTTAAGCGGGGCGGTGGAGATTGCGCCGCCTGCGCTGATGGCCGCCACGGTGGAGCAGCTGCGCGGGTGTGGGCTTTCGGGGCAAAAAGTAAAGTATATTCAAGGGATTGCGGCAGCGTTTGCTGAGGAAAAAATTCACCCTGCCAAGTGGCAAAGCTGGGACGATGCGGCGATTATGGCGGAGTTGATAGGTTTGCCCGGTATTGGGCGGTGGACGGCGGAGATGTTTGTGATGTTTCACCTGTTGCGCCCCAATGTGTTGCCGCTGGCTGATTTGGGGTTGGTGAAAGCGTTTGAAATGCATTACCAGCAGCCGCGCACGGCCTTGGCGGCCCACGCGGAGCGCTATTGGCAACCTTATTGCACGGTAGCAACGTGGTATTTGTGGCGGAGTTTGGACCCTGTGCCGGTTGCCTATTAGTGCTCGCTTTGGGGTTTCAGCACTTTAAAGTAGCCTTTGACGATGGGGCCGACACGGTTGAGTTGGACGATGCCGTAGATATCGGCTTCCAACTGGCGGCGCAGCACGGTGAGGGCATTTTCGGGGATATCGCCTTGGAGCATGACGCGGTTGAGCACGGCATCGAGCGCCATATCGGGCGTGTTGGCGTGAATGGTGGCCATGCTGCCCTCGTGCCCCGTGTTGATGGCCGAGCAGAAGGCAAAAGCGTTTTCTTTGCGGATTTCGCCCAGCAGAATACGGTCGGGCCGCATACGCAGGCAGGCGTTGAGAATTTCTTTAATTTCGCGGCCATCGGGGTCGCGGTTGGCGCCCCCAAAAATAAGGCTGGCGCAGTTTTTATGCGGCACTTCCAGCTCGGGCACGTCTTCCATGGTAATGAGGCGCTCGTGCAGGGGAATGTGTTTGATGGCGGCGTTCATAAAGCTGGTTTTACCGCTGCTGGTGCCGCCGCTGATGAGAATGGTGCGTTTGTTCACAATGCTGTCAATAATATGCTGGCGGTCGGCTTCGGGCATATCGAAGTTATCGAACGTATAGTTCTTTTTGTGGGCGATACGCACGGTGAGGGTGAATTTTTTGGTGGTGTGGTGGCCGCTCACCACTTGCACGCGGTGGCCACCCGGCATTTTGCAGCTGAGAATGGGGTGCGAGGGGGTGAACACCTCGCCGCTCATGTTGGCCAACATGCGGGCGGCGTCTTCCAGTTGGTCTTTGGTGAGTTCCGGCGCATCAATCCATTCCCAGCTGCCATCGGGGTATTCAAAGCCAATGGTGCCCGGTTCGTTGATGACAATTTCGCGGATATTGGGCTTATCGAAGTACACCAACAAAGGCCCTAAAAAGCGGGCTTCCACTTTATTCAGCCCATAGCGCTCGCCAATTTCGGTCAGCTGGGTGCTGAGGGCTTGGCCGGCTTGTTGAATGCGTTTTTCAGACATAGGGGTGGGGCTGTCAGTTTTTTGTTGGTTTTTCTGCCAACAGTTTATGCCAAAAGCCATAGGAAAGTAAGAGGAAAGTGTGAGATGTTTTGGCGTAAGAAAAAAACAACGGCTGACCCTGCAGCAAATGCAGTAGCAAGATTGCGGGCAATTGATGAAATTAATCGTCAAGCAGAATGGCAACGTGGCACTGATTCTTACATAGGCTGGTTGGAGTTGGTTGCAACCAAAGCAGATTTACCAGAGGACTTGCAGGTTAAAACAAAAATATCACCTGTGGGTGAGCTTACCAGCGGCGAACGTGCCCAAATAGTGGCTTTTGGTGAAGGCGGGGATATGGCCATATTTGAAGTGATTATTGATGAGCAGGGGGGTGCCGTAAAGGCGCGCACGTTGGCGTTACTTTCGCCAGAAACAGGTGGCAAATTGGTTGAGTATAGCTGGTCGGAGTTGCAAGAACCCATGCGAGAAGCCGCCGAATAACTACCCCCGCTGGCGGGCGAGGAGTTTTTTGAGGCCTTGAATGACGAGCTCGGACGCTTGTTCCACTTCGGCAATATAGCTGCTCAGGTCGGCGTGTTTGTCGCGACTGCGGGCTTCTACGGCCGCGCGGGCGGCGGCGTGGACGCGGCGGTGGGGCTCTTCTAGCGCCATGAAATCGGCCTGCGAACCAAAGTGTTGTTTGCCAGCGCTGTAGTACCATTTGCCTAAGCGGCACAGGTTGTGGTCGCCCACGTCTTTGGGTTCTAAATGAATACGGCCAAGGCTGAAGTCGACCAATTTTTTCTTCCACAGGGCATGGTCGGCTTGGGCGAGGCTGAGCACTTTGTGGGGAATATCTTGCTCGGCCAGTAGCGCGCGTTGCGATTCCACCGCGCTGGTGAGGTTATCGAGCATGGTGAGGATTTGGCTGGTTTGGGTGACGTTGGTTTGGGCCACGTCGGAGACTTCTAGAATACTTTGGGCAATTTGGCTGGAGGCTTCGGACTGCTCCTTGGTGGAATGAGCAATGCTGCCCATGAGGTTGTCGATTTCGGCGGCGCCTTCTTCCAGTTTTTTCACGCCTTCCACACTTTGTACAAGGCTGCTTTGCGAGGCTTTCACGGCATCGGCAGCATTTTGAATATCGGTTTGAATGCGTTTGACCATGTCGGTGATTTCGTTGGCCGATTTTTGCGTTTGGCCTGAAAGTTTGCGCACTTCGTCGGCCACCACAGCAAAGCCACGGCCTGCATCGCCCGCGCGGGCAGCTTCAATGGCGGCATTGAGAGCCAGCAGGTTGGTTTGGTCGGAAATATCGCTGATGGTGCCAATAATGTTTTGAATTTGCGAGGACAAGTTTTGCAAGCTATCCATGCTCACGGCGGTGCGCTGCATATCGGTGGTGACTTGTTGCATGGTGCGGGCTACGGCGCGGGTGTTATCGCCTGCCCGTTTGGCCGCAGCGGCCGCTTGGTTGGCGTGGTCGGCAATGCCTTTGACGGTGCTGGACATTTCTTCGCTGGCGGCGCCGGTGCTGCCCACCAAATCGTTCACATGGCCAGCTGATTTTTGAATGGAGCCTGTTTGTACGCCAATGTTGACGGCGGCCATGCTGGTTTCCACAATGCCATCGAGCAGGGTTGACATGGTGGAAGATGCAGTGCATTTGCGGCCAAAACCGAACATGGGGAGAAGTCCTTTGTCTTTTTATTTTGTGGATATTCTGAAGTTATTTTGTGGGGGTGGCAAGGGTAAAAGGGTAGTGGCGGCGTAAAGTATCATCAACCTGTTGCATGTTCGCCTTGCAGCCCAAAGCGTGTAGGCTGGTGATGGGTTTGGTGAGGCCACAGGGAATGATATGATGATAGGCGGTGAGGTTGGGCTGCACATTCAGGGCAAAGCCGTGGTACGTCACCCACTTGCGGCAGCGGATGCCAATGGCGGCAATTTTGGCCTCGCCTGCGGGGGTGTTTACCCAGACGCCGACGTCGTCGGTGATTTTTCCCTCGATGCCAAGCTCGGCCAGTGTGGCCACTACCCAGTTTTGCAATTGGCGCACATACCAGCGTAAATCCTGCTCTCGGGTGGTGAGGTTGAGAATGGGGTACACCACCCGTTGGCCTGGGCCATGGTAGGTGACTTGGCCGCCACGGCCTGTTTCGACGACAGGAATGGTGCCTGCATGGAGTACATCAGCCGCTTTGGCGCTGGTGCCGAGGGTATAAATGGGGGCGTGTTCGGCAAAGATGAGTTTTTCGGGGCCGCCTGCCAGCACATCGGCCACGGCAGCTTCTTGCCTGCGCACGGCTTCGGCA
>JBAQUW010000199.1:0-25786 GCA_049297755.1 Alphaproteobacteria bacterium | reverse complement strand
TGAAAGTAGCCCCCGATCGCATGATGGCTCACCCGCATCTGGTTCAGCTGAACATGCGCACGATGTACACTCCTACCGATGTGTACATCGACGACGATGGCCAGCCTTCTCTTGAGGCCGCTACCGATTGGACGCATACGCTGGATTAGCGCTACCCCCCCACTGCCCCCGCCACTGGCGGGGGATTTTTTATTCTGGCATAGCGGCAGGTGATTGGTGAACCACCTGCCAGCCATTTTCCTGTGGTTGCAGGGGGTAACCTAGGCTACCCAGCTGGCTTTGAATGGCAGAAAAATCGCCATAATAATCCACCCGATAACGGCTTTCGGCACGGCTGATGAGGCGTGGGGTTACTTTTTGTACGGCGGTGAGCGTGCGCAAGGCCTGCACAAAAGCGGCCACGTCTTCTACACTGTCGGCGCTCAGACTGATGCTGGCCGTACCGGGTTTATCGGCCGCCACAGTGCCATTTTGCTGCCAGTTGCCTTCCAGCGCCGTAAACAATTGGCTGGCGGGTTGGGCAAAATCTAGCGCGGCATCGGCGGGCAACGGCAGGCTAAAGGTTGTTGCTGGTGGCGTGCTTTGGCCTTCGGGTTGCACCCAATCGGCTTGCACCGTCATTTGGCTGGGCTGCATGGCAATTTTAGCCACCACCACGGCACTGGCATTGTAGTTTTTGGCCAAGGCCAGCAAAGCGCCACGGCTGAGATTAGCAGCCATATCGGCGGTCACCAGCGCCATTTCATTCACATCGCCCGCAGGCAAGGTGAACACCACAGCACCTTGTTGCAGCAAGGCATTGCGCAGGGCATCGCGCCAAGGGTTGACGTCTTCCCACAGCACTTTGGCGCTACCAGCCTCGTATAAGGGAATGAGCAACACCGTGCTTTGCTCAGTTTCGTGGAAGGGAATACCTTGGTTGGACAACAACTTACGCACGGCCGCACGGTCGAAGGTGACATTGGCCGTCAGCACATAATCGCCGTCGGTTTCTTCACTCACAATGGCAAACCGCTCTAACGCTTTGGACGCAGGGAGAGACTGCATCAGCCACGCATGGCGCGGCCATGCGCTGCTGGGCGTGAGTTTTTTCAGCAGTTGGGCGTAGCCTTCTTCGGTGGCCTTCACCAAAGCTTGCTCGCGCAGGGTGGCAGGGTCACCCATGGGCAGGGTGATGGTGACACCTTTAACAATATAAGCTTCCTCGCCCGCATAACTGTTGGTGATGCTAGCAAAAACGACCAAGACGAGTGTGCAAATAAAGTGCCCCATAGGTGGGAGTATAACCTACCAAGCAGAAAAAACTAGAGAAACCTAAACATCACATAAGCATCTACATACTGGCCAGACACATGGCGAAATACCTGAGGCAAAGTGGCTAAAATTTGAAACCCTAAACTTTGCCATAATTGAACAGCACGGGTATTAGAGCTTATCACCATATTAAATTGCATGCTTTTAAAGTTCATGCCTTTAGCCGTATTCAAAGCATGCTCACCCAGTGCACGCCCTACACCCATACCACGCGTTTCTGGAGCAACTATAAAACTTGCGTTACATACATGAGAGCCTCTACCCTGTTGATTAGCTTTGAGCACATATGCACCTAAAAATTCACCAGCCTTGCCTTTAGCCACATAGGTTGCACCGTGTGTGGGGAACCAATAATCTTTCAAAATATTTTCTGGTGTATCTGCTTCAAAGCAGTAGGTTTCACCAGCCTTTAAAACACCAACAAATAACCTGAAAATTTCATCCCAATCAGATTGTTTTGCAGGTTGAATGTGCAACATGACTAAAATAACTTTCCGCCAATTTTGGCATCAGCCATTGGTATAATTGGCGTAGCTTCACCACTATCAGCCGTAGGGAATTGCACTCCAAGCAAAAGAAATTCAGACATCACCCCGCCAATTTCTCGGGCAGGAAAATTCAACACGCCTAAAATTTTCTTTCCGATCAAATCCACGGAAGTATGTTGGGTAAAACGGCCCACCGACGTTTTATGTCCATACTTTCCGAAGTCCACCACAATTTGGTACGCGGGCTTAGGAGCAGACAAAAGCGGTACAGCTGAAATAACCAGCCCAACCCGAATGTCCAGCTTATCAAACGAATCTTCCTTTTCAACCAATGGCTTAAGGTCAGACACGTGATATTCCTTCCGTTACTTGGCGGCATTCACCAATTCATTCCCAGCAAAGAAGAAAGCAATTTCGCGGGCGGCAGATTCAGGAGAATCGGAACCGTGCACGGCATTGGCAGACAAGTCTTCGACAGGGCGGCAGAAGTCGTAGCGAATGGTGCCTACTTCCGCTTTATCAGGATTTGTGGCGCCCATCAGTTCGCGGTTGCGTTTAATGGCGTTTTCGCCTTCCAACACTTGCAACACCACGGGGCCGCTGGTCATAAAACCTACCAGTTCGCCAAAAAAGCTGCGGGCTTTGTGTTCGGCGTAGAATTCTTCGGCTTGGGCGGGGGTCAGGCACACCAATTTCATGGCGGCAAGGCGCAGGCCCGCTTGTTCAAAACGGCTGTTGATGGCGCCAATGAGGTTCTTTTTCACGGCATCGGGCTTGATGATGGACAGGGTACGTTCCATGGGTTTTGCTTCCTTTAATTTAAGGGGGTTTTAGCGCAAGCTATAGAGAATGGCAAGCACTATTCTTAGGCTTTTTGCTGCCAGCGGCCTTCGGCTAAGGCATAATAGGCCATCTCATGTCCTTGGTTTTTCCAGTGTTTCCAGCGGGCGCGGGCGGTGTGCACTTGGGCGTCAGAGGCATCGAAAATATCGAGAACGCGCTCATAACTCCCCGTCTCTTCAGGCAAAGGCACTGTGCCCAACACCCCGCCCAAACTCAGCAAAAAAGTGGCCGCGTTGGGGTTGTACTGCTCGGGCGTGAGCCATACAGGGTGGGCGCTCTCGTGCGCATCGCCCGCACAGCCATGCGCCAAAAAGCTGGTGGGATTGTACGACCATAACAGCTGGCTCACGCGTTCCATGCGCTCAACTGTTGGGCAGCGCACCACGGCTTTGGCGCCCGTGGCCAAAATGCGTTCCAGCAAGCTGGGCAGCACGGCATCGGCTTCGGCGGGAGTGGTACCTTGCACTTGGTAGAATTGAATTTTCATGCGGCTTATTTTCTCCAAAAGGCAGGAATGAAAATAATAATCAGCGTAAAAATTTCCAACCGCCCCAACAACATAGCTGCAATGAGGGTGAGTTTGGCGGCATCGTTCATGTGCCCATAGCCCACATAAGGGCCTGCTTGGCCCAAGCCTGGGCCTGCGTTACCAAGATTAACCACAATGGAAGAATAGGCGGTGGTGAGGTCGTATCCGCACAGGGTCATCGCCAATGTCAGCACCCCAAAAATAAACACATACATGCCTACAAACGCCCACGCACTTTGCACCACTTCGGGTGAAATGGTCACGCCATCAAGCTTCACATAGCGCACACCTTTGGGGTGCAGCAGGCGGTGAACTTCGCGCAGGCCTTGCTTCACCACCACCAAGGCGCGTGAGGTTTTTAAGCCGCCACAGGTAGACCCCGCACAGCCACCAATAAACACCACAAAGGTGAGAATAAGGCCAGCGGCGGGCGGCCACAGAGCAAAATCGGCACTGCTAAAGCCAGCACTTGAACCCAAAGAAATGACATTAAATGCCGCATGGTGCAGCGCCAGCCACGCATTGGGCACCACGCCGTAGCCAAACAACACCAGTGCAATCAACAAAGAACTTCCCAGCATCAAAATGAAAAAGGCCATGAGTTCCGAGTTACGCCAATACACACTCAGCCGCCCCGTTACCAAAAATTGATAATGCAGCACAAAGTTGAGTGCGCCCATGAACATAAAGAACATCATCACATAATGGATGGCACCCAAGGGGTAACCCATCGTGGAGGCATCTTTGGTGGAAAAGCCTCCCGTTGAAAGGGTGGTAAGGCCGTGGTTCACGGCGTCGAACCACCCCATACCTGCCCATACCAAAGCCGCAATGCACAGAACATTCATGAGAATATACACCAACCACAAAATACGGGCGGTTTCTTTCACCCGGGGTTGCAGTTTATCTTTGCTCATACCCGCCGCTTCGCTTTGGTACATACCCATGCCGCCAATGCCCAAAAAGGGCAGAATGGCCACAGCCAACACCACCAACCCCATACCACCCAAAAATTGCAGCAAACTGCGCCACAGCAAAATGCCTTTGTCCATGGTATCAAGGCCAGACAGCACCGTGCCCCCCGTGGTGGTGAGGCCAGAAACCGCTTCAAACAACGCATTCATAAAATGCGGCGCCACGGTAAAATACAGTGGCACCGCCCCTAAAACGGAAAGCCCTACCCAAGCCAAGCAGGTGATGAGAATGCCATCTTTGCGGCTCAATTGCAGGTCGCGCTGCCGATACATGAGCACCAGCACCACCCCACCCGCCATACTGGCCAAAGCACACAAGGCAAAAACCGTGACGCTGGTGCCATGGTAATAGGCACTGCACATGGCTGGCAGCAACATAAACATGCCAAAGGTGGCGGTGAGCCAACCCATCACATACATCACGGCAGAAAAATGCATGGCCTATTTTCCCCTATCGCGCCCCAAACAGGCGTTCAACAGCACCTATGCTGTGGTATTCGGCAAAGACCACCACACGGTTGGTGGGGTGAATCACGGCGTGCTCGTTTTCGTGCGGCAACACCACAGTATTGTTACTACGCACCAAGGCCACCACTTTGGCCCCTTGGGGCAAGCCCACATGGGCAAGGGTTTGGCCCACCACAGCCGTGCCACCGCGCACTTCAAACTCTAACACTTCAGCCAAGCCATCGCGCAGGGTATGCACATCGGCCACCGCCCCACGGCGGATATGCTGCAAAATACGCGAGACAGTAATTTGGCGGGGCGAAATAATACGCTCCAGCCCCACGCCTTCAGCCAGTGTAATAAAATCGTTTTTATGCACCAAGGTCAGCACGCTGGGCACGCCTGCTTGGCGCGCCATGACAGAGGCAATAATGTTGGCCGAATCGTCACTGGTCACGCACAGCACCACGTCCATATTCTGCATGTTTTCTTGACCCAGCAGGCGGCTATCCAAAGCATCACCTTGCAGCACAGTGGTATGGGTGAGTTCTTTGGCCAAAAACTCGGCCCGTTCCATGTCGCGCTCCAGCACCCGCAGGTTAATGCCTTGCGCTTCCAGCGATTTACACAAATTAAAGCCCACATTGCCACCGCCCACAATCAACGCATCGCGCACAGGGGGCTCTACCTTACCCAGCATATCTAAGGCTGCGGGCAAATCGGCGGGGCGCACAGCCATGTAAAGCTCATCGCCCACTTCTAAGCGGTCAGACCCTTCAGGCACAATCATGCGGTCTTTGCGCACCAAACTCACGGCATGGAAAGGTACTTTTAAAAACCCCCAACGGCTCATTTTTTCGCCCAAAATACGGCTGCGCTCCGAAACCTTTACCCCCACCAATTGCACCGCACCACCAGCAAAGTCATAGGCATCGAAGGCGCCGGGCACTTGTAAGGTACGCTCAATGGCCGCGGCCACTTCGCGCTCGGGGCTAATAATCATATCCACCGCCATGCTTTGCGGGTTCATCAGGTGTTGCTCAATCAACTTTAAATAGCTAGGGGCACGCACACGGGCAATTTTTTTGGGGGTTTGGTACAAAGCATGGGCCACTTGGCAGGTCATCAGGTTAATTTCGTCATCGGCAGTCACGGCTATCAGCAGTTCTGCATCGGCCATGCCAGCTTCTTCCTGAATACTGGGGCGGCTACCGCGGCCACGCACAGTTTGCACGTCCAGTGTTTCCGAGAGTTTCGCCAACGCCTCAGCGCTTTCGTCAATCACCACCACGTTAAAGCCTTCTTGCACCATGTGGCTGGCAATGGCCCGCCCCACTTCTCCGCACCCTGCAATCACAACTTTCATGAAAAATCTCTCATCATTTGGCCTCTTGTTGCCCCGCACTATAGCCCTGCTAGGCGTAGGCGTAAAGCCCCCGCAGCGTTAATCCAGCCGATAATCCACCGTGGTGACCACCCGAATGGTTTTTTGCACCTGTTGGTCATCGGGCAGGGCGCGGTCGCGGCCTAAAATTTCAATTTGGCCTTGGGTGGCACGGCGGATTCCCCCCACCGCGCTGCCACTGTCATCGGCAAACTTTTGCGCGGCCATGCGGGCATTTTTGGTGGCTTCGGCAATCAATTGCGGCTTCATTTCATTCAGCTTGGTGAAGCTAAAAATCGGCATAGCATAGCCATTCAGCACCACCCCTTGGGCTACCAAATCTTGCGTTTGCATGGCGGCTTTCACCAAAGCCTCTACCACGGTGGTGCGCACTTGCACGGGCGCCTCCACCACAAAACGGCTGGCGTATTGGCCATTGTTATAGGTATTGGCTTGGGCATCTTCCACCCGCAGGGGTTGGGGCTGAATATCGGCCACCGGCACGCCCGCCTTCACCAAAAAATCGGTCATGGCGGTCACTTGGCGCTGCATATCGGCCATTACAGGCTTCAGTTCATTCCCTGTGGCTTTGACAGACAGCGACCATGTACCCACATCGGCCACTGCTGGCAATTCCGCCAAACCTTTCACCGTCACATATTGGTCGGCCGTACGAATACTCGCCACCTGCTGCCCCAACACAAACGCTGCCGCCACCAAGGCTATAGGTAACAATGCGTGCTTCACCATATCCATTATTTTTCCCCTTTATTTTTGACAGTGTGGCACAAGGGCTGGCAAAGTCAAAGCGCTTAACGCCGCCACTTGAAAACATTTTAACATGCTGATTTTAAATCAAAAAATTACTGTATTAAAGCTCTTTGTCAAGCCCCTTGCGCAAGGGCTTGACACCCCCATGTCAGGAGTGTCAGCAATTGTATGCAAGCCCCTTGTGCGACGCTTTATAAGCACAGCAGGAACCAAAGGGGATAAAACAGATGAGCGTCATTTCCGACAACATGTTGCAACACTACATGCGCCAAATTCAACAATTTGCGCCGTTAACATTTGAGCAAGAACAAGAGCTGGCCAACATCTGGGTCAGCAAAAAAGACCAAAAAGCCTTCCATACCCTGATGCAAAGTTATTTGCGCTTGGTGGTGAAAGTAGCCATGAGCTTCCGTGGTTATGGCCTACCCGTAGACGAAATGGTGCAAGAGGGCAACATTGGCCTGATGAACGCCATTGCCCGCTTTGAGCCTGAGCGCGGCTTCCGCCTCTCTACCTACGCCATGTGGTGGATCCGTGCCAGCATTCAAGAATATATTTTGAACAACTGGAGCTTGGTGAAAATCGGCACCAACAGCGTGCAGAAAAAACTGTTCTTCAACCTGCGCAAACTGCGCAACCAATTGCAAGACGGCAGCCAAGAGCACCTGAGCCAAGACATGATTCAAGCCATTGCCACCGAGCTGGGCGTGAGTGTGGACGAAGTCACCCGCATGGAGCAACGCCTAGGCGGCGGCGATTTAAGCCTGAACAACAGCATTGGCGATGAAGAAGGCGAAGTAACCGAGTGGGAAGAACTGTTGGAAGACGAAAACCCCACGCAAGACGTAGTGTACGCCAGCAAGCAAGAAACCTACCACCGCCAACATGCCCTGCATGAAGCCATGGACCAACTGGACGCCCGCGAACGCATGATTTTTATCGCCCGCCGCCTGAACGAAGTGGACGAAACGCCCACGCTGGAAGCCTTAAGCGACCGCTTGGGCATCTCCCGCGAGCGCGTGCGCCAGCTGGAAGCGCGGGCTTACGAAAAAGTGCAAACCTACCTGCGCACCCACGCCGCATAATTATAAAAGCTTGAGGCACAAGAACCAGCCCCCGCCCTGCGGGGGTTGTTTATACGCATATCTTCTGAAAAAGCAACTTCACCCAGATATAAAACTGGGTTTTCCCCGCCTTTCTTGAGCGGGGATCTCCTCAAATATAAGGACAATCATCAACATAAAGCAGACCCCCGATCAAGTCGGGGGAAACCGCGTATTCTTTACTGCCTGCATCTTCTTTTAGGTCATGCGCCTATAATCAACGTTATCACCAAACATCAGACAATGTGCGGCGTTTTTGGTACAGCAGCCGCCATTTTTCACCTTACCCCCTGCCCTTTCTGCTGAAGTTGCGTTAGGGTAAACCATCATAAAAAAGGTACAGCGTCATGATGACAGTCACAGACCTCGGCAACAATCAATTCGATATCAAACTCGATAAACTGTTCGATTTTGAATCGCACAAAGACTTTAAAACCCACATTCACGAGGTGATGGAGAAAAAACCCGCCCGCATCACGCTAAATTTTGACAATGTGGAATACTTGGACAGCAGCGCCTTGGGCATGCTCATGCTCGCCAAGCACGAGGCCGAAACCCGCAACTGCCAAATTGCCATTACCAACTTGCATGAAGGCCACCCCAAAAAAGTGCTGGAGCTCATGAAATTTCATCAGCTCTTCACCATTCAAATGGCCGCCTAACCTATTATGGCCGTGGCCGCACCCCTTCGGTTTAAAACCATGCTTGGCGCGGGTGCCTTGGCGGTTGAGCACTACCAACCGCTGCGCCAACAGCTGACCGACCCCCTCATTCCCCACGCCCCTAGCGTATTTATTGGCCGCAGCCGCATGGATTTTTTAGCAGGGCTAGAACAAGGCCACCGTGGCATTTTGTTGGGGAAAGAGCCTCACAAACTGCTCCCCCTGCTCAAAAGCCCCTTGCCCGATGCCGGCACCCTACTGCTGGCCGTGGTGGGCGAAAGCCGCTTGCTGTATAATAACCTCACCGCCAAAGCCATGGCCGATTTTTTAGGCCACACCTTAGGCAAACGCATCACCACCGCCATGCTGGCCAATGTGCGCGTGGTGGTGCAAGAAGCGCTGACCAACGCCGTAGAGCACGGCAACCTGAATATGCAAAGCCATGGCCGTGTGGCCGATTGGCGCACGGCGTATTATGCCGATATCAAACACCGCCTCACCACCGCCGATGGCGCCCAACCCGTGGCGCTGTTTTTCACCACCACTAATGATGCCCTGCACGGCTGGGTGGAAGATGTGGGCCAAGGTTTTTGCCCCGAAAACCTTGATACCGCCGCCATGGCCACGCCACCCTTTGGCCACGGCCTCACCCTATGCCGCATGTTGGCCCAAAACATTGAACACGACAAAGGCGGCCGCCGTTT
This sequence comes from Alphaproteobacteria bacterium, assembly GCA_049297755.1. GTDB lineage: Bacteria > Pseudomonadota > Alphaproteobacteria > UBA2136 > JAPPOO01 > JBAQUW01. The sequence goes on along the minus strand of JBAQUW010000199.1, from coordinate 16,567 downwards.
TCACTTTAGCTTGGCGTTACTGCCCGCAGCACCACAAGGCCACCACACCATCAACTTGGCCCACGCCCGCGCCCATGGCCGCGTGTTGGTGGTCGATGACCAAGACATCAACCGCGAACTGGTGCGCCATTATTTACACACCGCTGGCTACCAGCACATCAGCACCGCCAGCAATGGCATGATGGCGCTCGATAAAATGCTCACCGACCGCCCCGACGTGGTGCTGATGGACGTGCTGATGCCCCAAATGGACGGCTTTGCCGCCATGCAGGCCATGAAGGCCAACCCCGATACGGCCCATATTCCTGTGCTGTTTCTCTCCGCCCTCACCGATGCCGAAAACCGCACCACGGGCTACCAACTGGGCGCGGTGGATTATGTGAACAAACCGCTGGATGCCGCCGAACTGGTGGCCCGCACCGATACCCACATGATGAACGGCATGATGCTGCGCCACCAACAGCAAATAGCGCATGACTTAAATGACGAATTGGAAGAAGCGCGCCATTTTCAAAACCGCCTGTTCCCGACTGATGACCAACTGCGCAAACTGGAACAACGCCACAACGTCAAACTCTCCCGCCACTATCGCCCCACCGAACGCTTGGCGGGCGACTACTGGCAAGTGTGGGACGTGGATACTGATACGCTGGGGTTTGTAATGGTCGATTTTTCGGGCCACGGCACCTTGGCCGCCTTGCACACCGTGCAACTCCACGCCCTCATTTTAGAATTGCGCATGGAAGCCCACGACCCCGAAACCTTTGCCTTGGCCCTGAACGACCGCTTGTGCGCCCTCATGAAACGCGGCAGCTTTGCCACCTGCCTCTATGGCACGCTCGATACCAGCAGCGGCCATGTGGAAACCATTGGCTGCGGTGCCCCACCCTTGGTGGTGGTGCCCGCCCAAGCCCAACACCCCATCACCACACTTGAGCAAGCAGGCCTACCTTTGGGCATGGTGGAATACCCCGAGAAGCACCAATTCACCACCCAATGCATTCAATTGCAGCCGGGCGACACCCTCTTTTTATATAGCGATGCCCTCAGCGAAGCCGCCCACACCGATGGCACCCGCTGGGACGATGCAGGCGTTACCCGCGCCATCGAAACCCTGCGCCAGCGGCCCGAAGACCCCAGCCGCCTGCTCTCCAACGTCGTGCGCCTGTTCGACCAAACCGCCCAACAACCCCTGCGCGATGACCTCACCCTGCTGAGCATTACCTACCAGCCTTAGGTGCGTTTATCCATTTATCAAATCCCACACCGTACCTTGGTGGAGAGCTTTGTAAATGGTATCGCGGTGAACATTGCATTCCTCCGTAGTCATGGTGCGCTCAAGCGCACGCAGCACAACACGCAAGAGAATATTCTTCTGCCCCTCTACAATGCCTAACCGCCTCATGGCCTGCGGAGGTAGGCTGGCATAAGGTGTTTCGGAGATCATTTCCACCAACTCCACAATGTCCGCCTGTGGGCCAAGGGCTTCGCGCACCTTATCGCCCAAGTCTTCATTATTAGCGGCATTATCTCGCACAATAGACAAGTCACGGGTCACAGGTGGCATAGATGATACGTCGCGGTACGGCGCCAAATCCTGCATTTGTTCCATCACACGAGGGTCAGTTGAGCGCAATAAGCGGATGTCTTTAATGCCTTTCCGTACCATAAGCAGGCGGTCAAGCCCCATCCCCAAAGCCAAACCCGTCACGCCGCTGGCGTTGGGAATGTTCTCACGAATAATGTCGGGATGCGCCAAACCACACTCACCCACTTCCACCCATTGGCCATCACATTTGGCATTGATTTCCACCCCCTCCAACGTGTACGGATGTGGACTGTGTTCCAGTTTCCATTCCACATTGGGAAGTGCTGCATTGAGGATTATAGCCACCGTCTCCTTCAAAATGGCCGAAGTCATGGGGGCTTTGGTAGTCAGCCGCCATAGGTCAAGGTGGTGGGGTTCCGCTGAGTGGATTCGGTCAACGCTATCCCGCCGATACACCATGCCAGGACAAGCTAAAAGAACGTCATTCGGCATATTTTCTGCTACGTTTTGCATGGCACGCGGCACCATGGCAGACATTTGGGTGCGCAACAGGGCTGTTTCGCACACATAACGGCTATAACGAGCATCACGGGAGGCTCCATCTACAGGGTAATGCAGACAATCATAGTTGTCAGAAATGGACACAATCGGATTCCCCCGATAAGTCACCACCTCGCAGCCCCATGCCGCTTGTAAAGCAGCAAGAATATCGTTCAGAATGAGCTGCATGGCGTGGCGGCCATCCGCAGGGTTAGATAGGTCTCGCAGGTTGATGGCATGGCGCAGTTGCTCCATGCTGATAATGGTCGTTTTCATAGATATTCTCCAAGTTCATAAGATTGAATAAGGCTTTGGGCTATGCCAAAGCAGGTTGAATAACCCCTTGGAGCCTTCGGAATATGGGGTGAGATTGAGGTTTAAATTAACGCACAAGCCCCCATGAACCGAAAACGGCCCAAGGGGTGCATAAATCGCATGGTGTGCATGTGCTTCATGGAGTTATTATGGGGCGCAACACAATAAAAATCAAGCTTTGTAAATTTTTCACATTGTCTATCCGTAATAAGTGCTTACGTGTTTAGCTATAGTTATATCAACCACCACCCCTCGTATCTCCCCACCCCCAACCCCCTAGCTATAGGACTTGTCAGCACACGGCATCTCAGGTATACACAGCACACGTCCAACTTCACCTCAACTTTTTCAGGAGAAATCCCATGAAACTGCGCGATGCTCTGCTTAACTTGGGCGTGGCGGAGGAGGATATCCGCTCCCGCGTGGCCTATCGCAAGCCCTACTTGGCCCACTATGGCGGCAACAATACGTTTCCCGCCCGCGTGCTGGTCAACAAGTACTCCACCCGCGGCTGGCGCATTACCGCCCGCGTGGTGGGCAATGCCATCTGCCGCGTGCGTTACAGCAGCGGTAGACTGAGCGTGCAACTGCCCCACCACATTGCGTATGAAGAATGGGTCACGTGCGATACGGCAGCCGACTTTGCCGCCGCACTTTCCCCCTTCAAACGCGACCGCACCTACCATGTGGTGATGGCCGCCGCAACAGGGTATGCCCGCAAAAGCAAGCGCAAGCTTGCCCCCTCACTCCAGCCTCAGGCCGCCGCATAGGCGGCCTTTTTTGTGCGCAAATTTTGGCTTGTATGCTTACTTTGCGCACGCTTTAAGCAGCAATCAAAAAAAGTTACAAAAATCCTATTGCAGTCTCTGTCTGATGATGTTACATTGATTTTCGTATCAGGAATAACAACCACAGAAAAGAGAAGTAAGTGAAAGAAAAACCCATGTCTGACCGTAGCAAAGCCCTCGAAGCCGCCCTCGCCCAAATTGAACGCCAATTCGGCAAAGGCTCCATTATTAAAATGGATGACAAACATCCGGTAGAAAATATCAAAGCTATTTCAACAGGTTCACTGGGTTTAGACATGGCCTTGGGCATTGGCGGCCTGCCCCGTGGCCGCATTATTGAGGTGTATGGCCCTGAATCGTCAGGCAAAACCACTCTCACCTTGCATGTGATTGCCGAAGCGCAAAAACTGGGCGGCACTTGCGCGTTTGTGGATGCCGAGCACGCGCTCGATGCCCAATACGCCAAAAAATTAGGCGTGCAGGTGGATAAACTGCTGATTTCTCAACCCGACAGCGGCGAGCAAGCCCTTGAAATTGTTGATACTTTGGTACGCAGCGGCGGGGTAGATTTGGTGGTTATCGATAGCGTGGCCGCCCTCACCCCCAAGGCGGAATTGGAAGGCGAAATGGGCGACAGCCACATGGGCCTACAAGCGCGTTTGATGAGCCAAGCCCTGCGAAAACTGACGGGAACCGTGTCGCGCAGCGATACGATGGTGATTTTCATCAACCAAATCCGCATGAAAATTGGCGTGATGTTCGGCAACCCTGAAACGACAACCGGTGGTAACGCATTGAAATTCTACAGTTCTGTGCGTATGGACATTCGCCGCACGGGTGCGATTAAAGACAAAGAAGAAGTGGTGGGCAACACCACCCGCGTGAAGATTGTGAAGAACAAAGTGGCCCCGCCTTTCCGCGAAGCCGTGTTCGACATTATGTACGGCGAAGGCATCTCAAAAGTGGGTGAAATCATAGACTTAGGGGTAACCAAGGGCATTATTGAGAAGGCCGGAGCATGGTTCAGCTACAACGGCACCCGCATTGGCCAAGGCCGCGAAAATGTGAAGCAATGGTTGCGCGAACACACAGCAGAAATGGCGGAAATTGAGGCCAAAATCCGCGCCGCAGGGGGTGCCCCCGTGGTGGTGGTGGCAGAAGATGATGCCGCGTAACCCTGCATAACCCATGGACGATTGCACCGCCCACGCTTTGAAACTTTTGGCCAAAAGAAGCCATAGTATCAAAGAGTTGGCGGGCAAATTGTACAAAAGCGGCTTCGCAAAGGCTTCGGTTGCTCAAACTATTGATTTTTTGATGGAAAATAAATGGCTCGATGATGCAAAGTTTGCGGAAAATCGGGCGCGCTACCGTGCCACGCAAAGCCGCTGGGGGCGGAATAAAATTCGGCAGGAATTACAGGGCTTAGGCGTGCCAAGCGACCTGACAGCTGTGGCCTTGACGCAACTAGAAGGGCTAGTGGACGACGACGATGCAGCCCTGCAACCTGAAAAAGGCCATGATTTTCAAGAGACTGCCACCGCCCTGCTGGCGCGCAAATTTGGCACATGGCCCGAGGAGCTGCGCGCCAGCCCCAGCGCCGACCCTATTTTACGCCACGACTGGACCAAAAAACGCGACAACGCCAAAAAAAAACGGCTGGACTTTTTGCTGCGACGGGGCTTTTCTATGGCGGAAGCCTTACACGCGTTGACCGAAAATCAAATAGACGTTGGTGATGATGACGAAACAGCTTAAACAATTCTTGGTTTGTGGCGCTTCCACAGGTGGGAAGTCTACTTTTGCGACTGAATTGGTCAAAAAATATCATATCCAACATGTTCAAATAGACCCTATTATTGAAGGCTTTGAAGACGTTTTTCCACAGCTTGGTATTACCCATAACGCCCTTACGCATAAAAAACATTTAGAAGTTTGTGAAAAGTTTTGCCCATTTTTATGCCGTATGATTGATGGACTAGATTCTTTTGACTTTGTGATAGAAGGTTTTCGAATGCCCTTGAAAGAGTTACACGATAGATATGGCCATACACATTCTATAATAACTTTTGGTTACCCTCACACAACGCCAGCTCAAAAATTGCAGGAATGTAGAGAATTTGATACCGAAAATTGGACAAATGACTGCACAGATGATGAACTTTTAAAAATATTTGAGTTTCTGATTCAAGAAAGCATTTTTCAGCAACAAGAGTGCTTAAAATTAAACATACCTTTTTTTGATACAGGCAATGATTATTGGGCTAAAATAAACGAAGCCCTCGCTTTAGTTGGAGAAAAATATGGAAAATAAATTATATCGCATTGCCGTAGTGTGTGGCGGGCCTTCTAGCGAGGCGGCGATTTCGCGCGTGACGGGCAGGGGAATTTTTGAGGCTTTGCAAGGCAGATATACGGCGCAACTGTTTGAATATACGCCTGATTTGGCGGAACATTTGCGCGCTTTTTCCCCTCAGCTGGTTATTCCTGCCATGCATGGCAAACCCGGTGAAGACGGCACGTTGCAAGGATTTTTAGAAGTTTTAGGCTACCCCTATGTGGGCAGTGGCGTGTTGGCCAGTGCCGTGGCCATGCATAAGCCCACGGCCAAATTGGTGTATGCGCAGGCAGGGTTACGCACACCGCGCGGCTGGGTGCTGACCGCTGACACCTGCCAACAGGTTGATTTTTCTGGTGTTCATCAGTTGGTGGTGAAGCCGCTGGATGAGGGCTCGGCCTTGGGCATTACCTTCACCACTCCTGCAACATTGGCCACAACTTTTGCCAGCATTTTAGAGCAAACAGATAAGCCCATGCTGGTGGAAGAACGCATTGTGGGCTGGGAAATTACCTGCGGCGTGTTGGACAAACAGGGGAAAACGATTGCTCTGCCTGTCACGCAAATTCAAACGCCAGAGGGCAGTTGGTATGACTTTGAACACCGCTACACCCCCGGCTTGAGCGGCCATATTGTGCCAGCCCCCCTGCCCCCTGCCTTGTATGCCGAGGTGCAACGCATGAGCGTGGCCGCGCATGTGGCGTTGGGGTGCCGCGACCTCTCGCGCTCGGACTTTGTGGTGACGGAAACGGCCGCGTATATTTTGGAAACCAACACCATACCTGGCATGACACCCACCAGCTTGTACCCCGAAGCCGCGGCAGCTTATGGGCTGGATTTTGCTGGCTTGCTGGATGTTTTTGTGCGAAACCATTTGGCATGAACAACGCGAACACTAGCCCCAACAACGGTGCCAACACCAGCCATTTTCAGCGGTTGCTTGGGCTGATGCAACCCTATGCGGGGCGGCTGGCGGTGGGGATTGCCGCGGTGCTGCTCACCACCGCGTGCATGTTGATTTTGCCGCAATATTTAAAGCAGATTTTTGACGCTGCCTTACAACAGCGCGACGTAACAGCCTTGAACATGGTGCTGCTGTATGTGGCAGCCACCGTGGTGATTTTGGTGGTGGGCGTGATGCTCCGCACCTACTTTTTGCAATACACAGCCAGCCGCATTATTAACGACTTGCGCGGCCACTTGTTTGCCCGTGTGGTGGGGCTGGATGTGGTGTTTTTTGAGCTGCGCGCGGCGGGGGAAATTATCTCGCGCTTGCTGAGCGATGTGACGGTGATTCGGGAGTTTATTCAGTTTGCGGCCCCGCAACTGATTCGCGGCATTTTGCTGGCACTTGGCAGCTTGGCGGCGCTGTTTTATACCAACGTGCAATTGACACTGGTACTGTGTGTGGCGGGCATACCCATTGTGCTGATGGCAGGTTATTTGGGCAAAACATGGCGGCGGTACAGCGCTTCGATTCAAGATAATTTTGCCAAACTTTCGGCGGTGGTGGAACAAGCGGTGGGGGGAATTCGCACCGTGAAAGCCTTTGCGCAAGAGGAGGCGGAAGCGGCGCGTTACAATGTGTTTCGGGCCAATGCGTTGGTGTTGGCGCAGAAGTTAATTCTTTCTAGCGGCGCCTTTACGGCATTTAATGTGGTGTTGGGGTTTTCTGCCATTTGCGGGGTAATTTGGCTGGGTGGGCGCGATGTGATTGCCGGTACCATGACCATGGGCGACATGATGGCGTACTTGCTGTATTTGGCATTTTTGGGCGATGGCGCCAGCAATTTGGCCAGCTTTTGGCCTGCTTTGCAAAGTGCCTTAGGGGCGACCGAACGGGTGTTTGAGCTGTTGAACGAGCGGCCGCAGTTGCAGGCGCCTGTCACTTCTCACCTGCTGCCCGTGGCTAAAAAGGGGCGCGCGGTGGCGCTGAAAAATGTGACTTTCCATTACCCCAGCCGCCCTGATGCAGCAGCATTGGCAGAACTCAACCTGAGCGTCAACGCAGGGGAAACAGTGGCCATTGTGGGGCCCAGCGGAGCGGGCAAAAGCACCTTGTTTGGGTTGCTGTTGCGGTTTTATGACCCGCAAGAAGGTCACATTTTGGTGGACGGCGTGGATGTGAAAAACCTGAGCTTTACCGAACTGCGCGGCACCATGGCCATGGTGGCGCAAGAGGCAACGATGTTCAGCGCCACCATTCGGGAAAACATTGCCTATGGTAAGCCAGAGGCAACCGAGGACGAGGTGGTAGCCGCCGCCAAAGCGGCCTATGCGTGGGAGTTTATTGCAGCGTTGCCTGAAGGCTTAAATACCTTGGTGGGCGAGCGCGGTGTGCGCTTAAGCGGCGGGCAAAAGCAGCGGCTGGCCATTGCGCGGGCGGTGTTGCGTAACCCCGCCATTCTGTTGCTGGATGAAGCCACCAGCCACTTAGATGCCGAAAGCGAACGCGCCGTGCAGGCGGCATTGGAAAGTTTGCGCCAAGGCCGCACCACACTGGTGGTGGCGCACCGTTTGAGCACCGTGAAAAGCGCTGACCGCATTGTGGTGCTGAACAAAGGGCGGGTGGAAGCGGTGGGCACCCATGCGGAATTGCTGGCCACCTGTGCGTTGTATAAACATTTGGCGCAATTGCAGTTTGTGGATGCTTAGCCTACTGCCCACTTTACGGGCAGGGCAAAATAGGGTAAAGCGGTGGGTATGAAACAAAAACCGATTGTGTTGCAGGTGGTAGAAGCTTTTGGCGGCGGGGTGTATCATTCCACCTTGCATGCGTGTAAGCCGCTGGAGAAAGACTTTGATTTTGTGGTGCTGTATAGCCGCAGACCAGAAACGCCAGATACGTTTGTGCAAGATTTTCCGGTGGGGACACGTTTTATAGAATGGCGGGCAAGGCGTGACATTTCGCCCAAAAACGATTGGGCAGCGATGCAGGATTTGCGCCGCATTGTAGCAGAAGTACAGCCCGTGTGCGTGCATGCGCATTCTAGCAAAGCTGGGGCGTTGGCGCGGATTGCGAAGTTTGTGGATGTGTTGGTGGGCGGGGCTTTTAAGGATATTCCGCTGTACTATTCCCCCCGTGCGTATGGCTTTTTGCAGCAGACGGAGAACCCCATCAAACGCATGATTTTTTTAGGCGCGGAAGTGGCGCTGGGTGTGCTGCCCCACACTACCGTGGCCTGCGGTGCGGGCGAGCTGAACATGGCGCGTTGGATTGCACCTTTGCAGCGTAAAATAGCGATTTACAATTCACTCAACCTGCGCGAGCTGGATGATGTGACCCGCAACGTGGAAAAACATGAGACGTTTACGGTGGTTGGCGCAGGGCGGATTTCGCCGCAAAAGAATTTCCCCCTGTTTGTGGCATTGGCTAAAGAGCTGGAGAGCGAGGGCGTAAACTTTGTGTGGGTGGGCCATGGCGATGGTGTAGCGGTGGGCACCTTGCCTGCCAACCTGCGCCTGACAGGCTGGGTAGACCAAACCACCTGCTTGCGCGAGCTGGCAGCAGGGCATGTGTATGTGCAAACCAGCTTGTGGGAAGGCCTGCCCCGCACGGTGATTGAAGCCATGGCGCTGAGCCTGCCCGTGGTGGTGAGCAACGTGAGCGGCAACCGCGAACTGGTGGAACAAGAGCGCGATGGCTATGTGTGTGCTGACAAAATGGCATTTGTGGAAGCGATTTTGACCCTTAAAACCCGCGAAGCCCAACGCCTGCGCATGGGCCGTGCCGCCCGCGCCAAGGTGGAACACGATTACAGCGACGTGGCCACCAAAAAGGCCTGGAAAGACTTGTATAGCGGTAAAGCCTAGTTTGGCTTTTCGCACCGCACACTTATGCTGCATTGCAGCACGGAATGTGAGTGCTTTTGCCTTGTTTTTAGGCGCTTTTGGGGTTATGTGTAGGCCGTAAGAAAGAGGATTTTCTGATGGCTCAACCTTCCCCCGCCAAAACCACCGCCACTGCGGTGAAAACCGCTGCGCAACTGGCGCCCATGGCTACGCTGACCAAAACGCAATTGTTGGAAGCTTACGACTTTATGTTGTTGTGTCGACGGTTTGAGGAGAAGGCGGCGGCGTTGTACCAGCAAGGCCTGATGGGTGGCTTTTTGCACCTGTATATTGGGCAGGAGGCGGTGATTGCCGGCTGCAAATGGGCGGCGAAAGACGGCGACGATTACATTACCAGCTACCGCTGCCACGCCCACGCGCTGGCGTGTGGCGTGCCGCCTGAAGCCATTATGGCGGAGCTGACGGGCCGCGCCACGGGGCTTTCCAAGGGCAAAGGTGGCTCTATGCACCTGTTCGACCCCGAAAAACGTTTTTGGGGTGGCCACGGCATTGTGGCGGCGCAAGTGCCGCTGGGCGCGGGCCTCGCTTTTGCCGCCAAATATAAGGGCGAAGACCGCGTGAGCCTGACCTTTTTGGGCGATGGTGCGGCCAACGCTGGCCAGTTTTTCGAGACCCTGAACATGGCCGCCCTGTGGGGTTTGCCCGCGTTGTTTATTATCGAGAACAACCGCTACAGCATGGGCACAGCGGTAAACCGCGGCAGTGCGGGCGATTTATACAAACGCGGCGAATGCTTTGGCATTATTGGCGAAAAGGTAGACGGGCAAGACCTGTTTGCCGTGTATGCGGCGGTGAGCAAGGCCATGGCCTACATTCGCACCCACAGCAAACCCTACATTTTGGAAATGGACACCTACCGCTACCGTGGCCACAGCATGAGTGACCCCAGCAAATACCGCAGCCGCGACGAAGTGGAAAATGTGCGCGAAAGCCGCGACCCCATTACCCGCCTACGCGCGGCCTTGGTGGAAGACTACGGCGTAAAAGCCGCCGACTTGGAAAAAATGGACGAGGCCGTGAAAGAGCGCGTGAATGCCGTGGCCGAAGCGGCGACCATTGCTCCGCTGCCTGATATGGCGCAGTTGTTTACGGATGTGGTGCCGGTGTAATGGCCATTTCCTCCGCCCGCCAACCGCAACGCCGTCATTCCCGCGAAGGCGGGAATCCAGGAGTCCGTTGACATGTGTATGGTATGGTTGGCTGATTGGGATTGGTTATTCTGTTTCAGAAATTGGAACTGGGATATGCTTTCTGCGCTTGGCACAATAGCTGCGGCCATTGGTTCATATTTAGTTATTCGTCAAAACTCAAAAACAATAAAACGCGATGCCAACGTGCGAAGTATGGAGTTGTTTGAGAAGTTTGTTGTTGAATATAGAAGTTTAAAGGCTGGCTTTATTTTTAGTGAAAACAACATTGATTTACCAACAGTGGAAAAGAAGAAATTATACTTTTCGGATAATTTACAAAAACAACAACCAAACTTATTTGATTCTGCTGAAAAATTACTATTGCTATTTGAACGCGAGTATTTTTACTTTTCCAATAAGTGGATTACAAATGATGTATGGGATATTTGGTTAAATAAAGGTATGAAAAAAGCTTTTTCAGATTATGGCTTTCAAGGATTTATTTATTGCTACCTCAGTAAGCCTAAATACAAAAATCGTTTAAATAAAAACTTCATCCAATGGCTTGAAAAAGAAGTACCTGAATTGACGCAAAAGGAGAAAAAACAATGACCCAAACTGCATACCGAGATGCCGTCCGCGATGCCATGAGCGAGGAAATGCGCCGCGATAAAAACGTGTTTTTGATGGGCGAAGAAGTGGCGCAATACCAAGGCGCCTACAAGTGTAGCCAAGGCATGTTAGAGGAATTTGGCGAAAAGCGCGTGATTGATACGCCCATTGCCGAAACGGGCTTTACGGGCATTGCCTGCGGTGCGGCTTTTGCGGGCTTGCGCCCGATTGTGGAGTTTATGACGTGGAACTTTGCGTTGCTGGCGGCCGACCATATCCTCAACAGCGCCGCCAAAACCCTGTACATGAGCGGCGGGCGGGTGAAGTGCCCCATCGTGTTCCGTGGCCTGAACGGCGCCAGCGCCTACGCCGCCGCCCAACACAGCCAAGACTTTGCCAGCTGGTACGCCAACGTGCCCGGTTTGAAAGTGGTGGCCCCCAGCAATGCGGCCGATGCCAAGGGCTTGCTGAAGGCGGCGATACGCGACGACACCCCCGTGTGCGTGCTGGAACACGAGCGCCTGTATGGCGAAATGTGGGATGTGCCGGAAGGTGAGCACCTTGTGCCCATCGGTAAAGCGAACGTGATGCGGGCAGGCCGCCATGTGACGTTGATTGGGTATTCGATTAGCAGCATCAAAGCCTTAAAAGCCGCTGAAGAACTGGCCAAGCAAGGGGTGGATTGCGAAGTGATTGACCTGCGCAGCCTGCGGCCGTTGGATATGGAGACGATTAAAGCCAGCATCGCCAAAACCCACCGCGCCGTGGTGGTGGAAGAAACGTGGGCGTTTGCGGGCATTGCCAGCGCCATTATGGCGGAAATTAGCGACCATTGTTGGGACGATTTGGATGCGCCCGTGCTGCGCGTGAGCCAAGCCGATGTGCCCATGCCCTATGCCAAAAACCTAGAAAGCGCGACGCTCCCGCAAGTGGATGATATTGTGGCGAAGGTGAGAGAGGTGTTGGCGTGAGTTACGTCGGCTCTCATTTATGGCAAGTACGGCAAGTTTGGGGGGGCAAGCCTCTTGTTGTAGCTGGAATCAACATGATTTTGCAGCGCGATGATGGCAAGATATTGCTTGGCTTGCGCAAAGATTTTAATCAATGGTCTGCTTTTGGTGGAGCGGTTGAGCTTTTTGATTCAATCTCGGATACATTATTTAAAGAACTCAAAGAAGAAACGGGCTTAAGACCTGTAGATTATCATTTTTACGGTATACTTTCCGAGAAAAGTTTGTCGTTATGCGAATACCCAAATGGTGATATTGTTCATGCAGTTTCATGCCTTTTTCATGTAACAAAATGGGAAGGAGAGCTTATTGTTGAGGAAGAACATAGCCGTTGTCAGTGGTTCGATTTGGAAAATTTGCCTGATTTGATGCCATTTACACAATCAGAAATAAGTGTTTTTCAGGATTATCAAAAAACCAAACAATTTCAATTACGCTAGAAGTAAGGAGTACACCCATGCCCATCGACGTTTACATGCCCCAACTAAGCCCCACCATGACCGAAGGGCGCCTGAGCAAATGGCGCAAAGCGGCGGGCGATAAGGTGAGCGCTGGCGATATTATTGCCGAAGTGGAAACCGATAAAGCCACCATGGAAGTGGAAGCCACCGATGACGGCGTGATTCACAGCTTGCTAGGCACCGCAGGTAGCGACATTGCCGTGGGCACGGTGATTGCCGTGTTGCGGGGTGAGAAAGAGACTGTGGCCAAGGATTACATCCCCAAAAGCAAGCAAGCCCCCAAAGCGGCTGAAGCCGCCCCCCAAGCAGCAAGTGCGCAACCAACCATGGCGGTTGCGGCACCTGTGGCCAGTGCTATAAGCGCCGTGGCTTTGCCCATGCCTAAAATGAACATTGCCCCTGCGGCAGCGGCCAAAGTGGCAGCACCTGCTACTGGTGGGCGTGCTGCGGCTTCCCCCTTAGCCCGCCGTATGGCCGCGCAAAAAGGCGTGGATGTATCTCGCGTGGCAGGCAGCGGCCCCCGTGGCCGCGTGACGGCGGAAGATGTGGCCAAAGCTAAGGGTGCAGGCGGTGTGGGTGAGGTGTTCCGCAGCAATGATACGGCGGAAAAGCTAACCCCCATGCGCAAAGCCATTGCCAGCCGCCTCACGGCCAGCAAGCAACAAGTGCCGCACTTTTATTTGCAGGCCGAGGTGCGGATGGATGCGCTGCTCCAAACCCGCCAACAGCTCAACGATTACTTGGATGGCCAAGTGAAGCTGACAGTGAACGATTTTATCCTGAAAGCCTGCGCCTTGGCGTTGCGCGACCACCCTGCGGCCAATGCCGCGTGGGCGGGCGATAGCATTGTGCGCTTCGGCAATGTGGACGTGAGTGTAGCCGTGGCCATTGATGGCGGCTTGATTACGCCGATTGTGTTCAATGCCGACCAAAAAAGCTTGGTGCACATTTCCGCCGAAGTGAAAACCTTGGTGGCCACCGCCAAAAAAGGTGCCTTGAAGCCTGAGCAATATGAAGGCGGCGGCTTTAGCCTGAGCAATTTGGGTATGTACGGCGTCAAAAACTTTGCCGCGATTGTGAACCCGCCCCAAGCCGCTATTTTGGCCGTGGGTGGCAGCCAAGAGCAGGTGGTTGTTGAGGCTGGCCAGATGAAAATCGCCAACGTAATGGGCATGACGCTCTCGGTCGACCACCGCGTGATTGATGGGGCCTTGGGCGCGGAACTGCTGGCGAGCATCAAATACTACTTGGAAACGCCGAGCGTGGTGGTGTTGTAACCGTGGGTATCACACAGTCATTGCGAGGCTTGCCGAAGCAATCTGAGCAAGGTTGGCTTGGCCTGAATGGGTTAGATTGCCTCGCTGCGCTCGCAATGACTGCGCCCTCTTTAAAAGATAGCGCCCAAAACGAAAGAGAGGCGCCGAAGCGCCTCCCTAACTGTGACAGTGCTGAAGTTGTGTCAGGCCGGGTCGTAGCCGAATTCATTCAACACCAACTTGCCAAAGGCGGAAATCTTGTACCTGCCTGTTCCCTTGCTGGGGCTGGTGATGATGCCGAGGTCTCGCATATAGCCATGATTTCCATAAAACAGGTTCATGGTCTTCTGGCCAGCGGCGTGAGCCTCGCCGATGGCGGCGAGCTGGCGACGGTAGAAACTTCCCGTCTCCATACCATTGAGCTTCGTGACGGTAGCAGCGACTTCGGCGGCGGTGAAACGATTCATGGCCATAGGGGTCTCCTGTTGGTTAGCCACAGATCTTCTAGTAACAAAGCTGATATGGGTGCTTTAGGTTTATTCTACAAGGGGGAGAGATAAAAAAATGACCACCGCCATTATCATTCCCGCCCGTTATGGCAGCACGCGGTTGCCCGGTAAGCCGCTGATGCAGATTGCGGGCAAGAGCATGATTCAGCGCGTGGTGGAGATTGCCCACAGCGTGCAGGGCGTGGATGTGGTGGCGGTGGCCACCGATGACGCGCGCATTCAAGCGCATGTGGAAAGCTTTGGCGGCACGGCGGTGATGACGCGGGAAGACGCGCCCAACGGCACGGCACGGGTGTTTGAAGCGGCACAAAAGTTAGCTGTGCGGCCCGATGTGGTGTTGAATTTTCAAGGTGATAGCCCCCTCACCCCGCCGTGGATTATTGCGCCTGTGGTGGCAGCGCTTCAGCAAAACGGGGTGCAAGTGGCCACCCCCGCCACACGGATGACGGCGGAAAGTTATGCGAAATTGAAGGCTGCCAAAGCGGGTGGCGAGGTGGGCGGCACTACCGTGGTGTGCGCGGAAAATGGCGATGCGTTGTATTTCTCCAAAAGTTTGATTCCATTTGTAAGAAAAATAGATGCGGCGAGCCGCTTCCCTGTGTTGCGGCATGTAGGGTTATATGGCTATACGTTCAAAGCCTTAGAGAACTACTTTGCTTGGGGTGAGTGCGAGTTAGAGAACGTGGAAGGGCTGGAACAGCTCCGCTTTTTGTACCATGGCGTGCCCATTCGGGTGATGGAGGTAGACTACAAAGGCCGCAGCCACTGGGGCGTGGATAGTGCCGAAGATGCCAAGCGCGTGGAGGAGTATATTGCGCGCGAAGGTGAGTTACCCTTATGAAATTGATACTTGCGCGGCATGGCAATACCTTCAACGCGGGCGAACCCGTGGTGATGGCGGGTTTGACGAACGATGTGCCACTGGTGACCAAAGGCATGGAGCAAGCAGATGCAGTGGGCAAAGCCTTGAAACACGCGGGGATTACCCCCGCCGCCGTGTATTGCAGCACCCTGCAACGCACCCGCCAATTTGCGGAAATTGTGTGTGCCACTTTGGGTTTGCCGCTAGAGCCCCAGCCCGATGCGCGGCTGGACGAACTGGACTACGGCGCATGGACGGGCCTAACCGATGCGGAAATTGACGCTATGCCGTTTGGTGCTGAAGCGCGGGAAAATTGGCAGAAAAAGAGCATCTGGCCCAGCCATGCGCAGTGGAACCCCACGCCCGAAAAAGTAATTGCCGATGTGAAAAGTTTTGCCGCCGATATGACTCAGCGCCACGGCGATGCCGCAGCGGTACTGGCTGTGACCAGCAACGGGCGGTTGCGTTACTTCCTCCACCTTTACCCCGGTGCGTGGGAGAAACACCACGCTGCAGGCAACGTGAAAGTGGGCACTGGCCACCTGTGTGTGCTGGATGAAAGCGATGACAATTGGGAGATTGAGGCGTGGAATGTGGCGCCGCACGCCCTGCAAGTAGAAAGTCAATAATATGCCAAAAGCCATTGATACGAAAAAGAAAAAATCGAAATTACCCGGCAAGGTGGGGACTCTCACTTTTTCGGCCACTGCTCCCGCCGCAGTACCCCCTGCACCTGTGCAGCAAGGGCTGATGGACGTGGTGGACGAGCGCGACAACGTGCTGCGCCAAACCACCTGGGACGAGATTAAAACCAAAAATTTGCGCTACCGCATTGTGCACGTGATTGTGGTGAACAATGAAGGGCAGATGTTGGTGCAGTTGCGGCATCGGAACAAAAATTACGCCCCCGGAAAATTTGAGGCAAGCGCCGCAGGTAAGGTAGATGCAGGCGAAAGCTACGAGCAAGCCGCGTACCGCGAATTGCAAGAAGAACTGGGCATTACAGGCGTGAAGCTGAAAGAAATTGGCGGCTTTGGTTTTGATGGCGAGCATACCTGCAACGGCATGTTATATGTGGCCGATTATACGGGCGACGTGAGTGGCTGGGAAGCAGAAGCCGAGATTATTGATAGCTGGGATTTTGATGAGGCGAGCATGATGCTGGACCGCTTCCCTTACTTATTGGCCGATGGGTTTCAGGTGAGTTTGAGTTTGTTATTTCAATACATGGAGGAAAAAACAAAATGACCAAGATAATAAGCGAGATGAAAAATTACGATGTGGTGGTGATTGGCGGCGGACCTGGGGGCTATGTGTGTGCCATACGGGCGGCTCAGTTAGGCTT
>JBAQUW010000198.1:0-13800 GCA_049297755.1 Alphaproteobacteria bacterium | reverse complement strand
CCTTGATATTATTGAAAAAGCCCTTGGAATTGTCGATACACTCATCATTGGTATTGGCACCAATCCGAAAAAAGAAGGGCTTTTCCACCCACGCTCGCGTAAGGCATTTATTGAAAATCTTGTGCCTCAAGCGCGCGTCATCATTTACGAAGGTCTGCTGACCCATACAGCCCGTGATGTTGGTGCAACCCTGCTGATACGCGGGCTGCGGAATACTGGCGATTTTTCGGAAGAATTTGCCATTGCAGGTGCGGCGGCTGCGCTTGAACCGAGTTTGAGCGTGGTGTGGTTGCCTGCTTCTCCGCACAAATTGCATATTTCATCATCGTTGGTGAAGGAGATTGCCCAGTTCCGCGGTAATGTAAGCTCCTTTGTACCGCCTATTGTCGAGGAATCTTTGCGTAAAGCTTATCCTATCTAAATTTTACCGCCCTACTTAGGGCGGTTTTTTGGCCTCAAGCGAGTTACTCCTGCCCCAAAGAGGCTAATTTTTCAACTTTTCCAGAGTTAGAGATAGGCTTCGTTTACTCTAGCTGTATCGATAATTTCTTTCCATTTTGCTATAACACCATCGCGTATTTCAAATCTGTGCACCCATTCCGCTGAAAACACTCGGCCGCTGCTCTTGGATTTACACGTTTCGTGTCCAAAAACAACGACAACAGAATTCTCAACAATTATTTCTAGAGGGGCAAAATCTTGAATTTCCTCTGCATTAAAAAGACGTAAGAAAAAATTCTCTACCCCCTCTTTTCCAGAATATGTATCAAAGTACGGAATAGATTTAGGGCCAACCAATTCCCACTCAATATCTGCTGATAATAAGTTGAGAACCCCAGCAAGATCGCCAGAGTGAATGCATGCGTAAAAATTTTCTACAATAATTTTAGGCGTCATATTTGATTCCTTTTTTAATGATAACTATTCTTATTACTCTTTCCCCAAAGCCGCCAATTTCTCAGCCTCATCGGCGTTTTGCAGGGGCTCAATCAATTTGTCCAAATCCATGCCAATCAGCACGCGGTCTAGGCTGTGCAGGGTCACGTTCACGCGGTGGTCGGTCACGCGCGATTGCGGGAAGTTATAGGTGCGGATGCGTTCAGAACGGTCGCCACTGCCCACCATGCTTTTGCGCGCGTCAGAACGGGCTTTGTGGGCGGCCTGAATCTGCACATCATACATGCGCGCCAGCAACATGCGCATGGCTTTGTCGCGGTTGCGGTGTTGGCTTTTGTCCTCTTGGCAGGCAGCAACAATACCAGTAGGAACGTGCGTAATGCGCACAGCACTCTCGGTTTTGTTCACGTGCTGGCCACCAGCGCCACCCGCGCGGTAAGTGTCCACGCGCAAATCAGCGGGGTTTATCTGCACGTCCACCGCTTCCGCCTCTGGCAATACGGCCACGGTAATGGCGCTGGTGTGCACGCGGCCTTGGGCTTCGGTTTCGGGCACGCGTTGCACACGGTGCACGCCGCTTTCAAATTTGAGGCGCTGGTAAACGTTGTGGCCCGCAATCCGCGCAATCACTTCTTTATAGCCACCCTTTTCGCTCTCGGCCATGTCTTCCACTTCCACTTGCCAGCCTTGCAATTTGGCGTACATGGTGTACATGCGGAAAATATCGCCCACAAAAATCGCCGCTTCATCGCCGCCTGTGCCCGCCCGCAATTCTAAAATCACGTTGCGTTCATCGGTTTCGTCCTTGGGCAACAGCAACAATTTCAGGCTGTGTTCGGCGGCGGGGATTTTCTCCCGCAGGCCGTCCAATTCCATTTCTGCCAATTCTTTCAGGTCTTTATCGCCGCTGGCCAGCATATCTTCCGCCGCTTTTTTATCATCGAGCATGCGTTTAAAGCTGTTATACGCAGTCACCACTTCGGTCAAACCCGCGTATTCCTTGTTCATTTTGGTATAACGCGCCATGTCGCTCACGGCATCGGGCGCCGCCAATTGTTCCGCCAATTGCGCGTGCTTGGCCGAAAGTTCCGCAAGTTTTCCGAGTAAATCCATGGCCGCACCATAGCAGAATATACAAAAGAGGCAAGGTGTGTTATATCTTCAGCAAGTCCCACCTTCACCTTTCACCATGGAGATAGCCCATGACCGATGCCCAACGCCGCGAACAAGAACGCAAGCGTGAAGAAGAACGCAAGCGTGAAGAAGAACGCCGCCGTCGTGAGGCAGAAAAAGCTGCCGACGATACCTCGTCCTTCCGCTGGCGCGATTGGTTTAAGTCAGACGATGCGCCGCGATCTTCTGGCAGCTGTCACGATTCTTCCAACGATTTTTGTGACGGAGATGATTGACATGCCCAAACGCAAAAAGCTGAAAGTTTGCGTGTGCCCGCACTGTGGGCAAGATGTGAACGCGCTTCCTCTGCCCTCGCCAAACGCTGACCCTTACGCCAAAATTGGCGGTCCCTACAGTTCTCTCCGCGCAGATATGCGCGAGGAAGAAACCACAAATTCCCGCCGCCGCCCTCGTCGCGAAGAGGACGATGGCATGGGTAGCATTTTTGGCCGTAGGTTCAAAGACTACGACTGACGCAAGGGGGGTAACCCCCTTGTTTTTATGCCGTTTTTCAAGTATAAGTTCCGCAAAGGCAATCCTGCCTTGGAGACATCTCACATGACCTCAATTGCAAATTTGCGTAGCCTATTGGCGCGTGAACTGAACTTGCCCGAAGCTGGCCCGCTGCATCAGGTTTCTCGCATCCTGTACCAGCTCCACGCCATGCCCAACCGCGCTTACCATAACCTCGATCACCCGTGGGAAATGGCGGAATGGCTAGAAAAAATCCGTCCGCTGGTGACGCCAGAGGAGTTCCAAGCCATCGTCTGGTTCATCTTCACGCACGACTGTGTCTATAACTTCGGCAGCCCAACAAATGAGGTGGAAAGTGCTGGTTTGGCCTTTGATTTTGGCGGGTTGCTTGGGTTGTCAGACCGCGTGCAAAGTTATGCGACCAGCATGATTTTGGACAGCAAAACCCACGCCATTGTTGGCCAGTCTTATTTGGCAATTCGCCTTGCATTACAATGCGATATGGCCATTTTGGGCAGCGCCCCAGAGCGGTATCATATCTACAGCCGCAGCCAAATTCCGCACGAATTCTGCGGCTATGGCCTCACCACCTTCACCGAGTGGTCGCTGGCTGATAAACTGGGAAAACCCTATACGGTTCAACAGTTTATGCAAGGGCGTGCCGATTGGTTGCGCCGCCAAGAGGTGGAGAATACCTTTGTGGACGAGCCATTTAAGGCATTGCTTTCACAAGCAAAAGCGAACGTCGCTGATGAGTTGGCATGGTTGGCCAGTTTGCCAGTAAAGTGAGAAGGGAGAGGCGCTACGGCGCCTCTTTTTTATTCAATCACTTAGCCTCATTTAAAGTATACAAACAAAAGAATTTGCATCTTTTTTGCAGGCTGTTACACTGCCGCCTATGCGCCTTAAAACCATCACAGCACCCGATATGGCAGCGGCCATTCGTGTTTTAAAACAAGAGCTTGGCTCTGATGCCGTCATTCTTTCTACGCGCAAACTCACTGGGCCTAATGGCAAGCTTACTTTGGAAATTACGGCAGGAATTGACGAGCCCGAGCCCACTTTTGCCCCTGCCATGGCGCGGCACCCGCAAAGTGGTGGTGCGCGCCAACCTGCTGATTCTATTCAGTTTTATGGCAAGGGTAACATTTCGGCTCCAAAAGGGAACGCTGATGCCAACACCTTGAAAACATGCGAGAAAATTTTTGCCCAACACGGGCTGGCACCAGCACACGCCAACCTGTTGGAGAAGGCGCTGACGGGGGTGGCGCAAGCCGGTTTTTCCCCCGCCGATGCGTTGGAGATGGTGTTGGGCAAAAAAGTCACATTTGTGGCGCCTGCGCAACTGATTGGCCGCGGGCAGGTGCATGTGTTTGTGGGCCCCACGGGCGCAGGCAAAACCACGCTGATTGGTAAATTGGCGGTAGAGCGCCGTAAAAGTGGCGCAACTGTAGGGCTTTTGTCGCTCGATGATCAAAAAATTGGCGGGTTTGAGCCGCTGCGTGTGGTGGCCAGCGCTTTAGGCGAGCAAGCGCGGCTTATTCGGGGTGCTGCCGATATGCCAGAAGCCGCCGCCAGCCTTGGCAAACGTCACTATATTTTTGTCGATACGGCTGGCCTGAATTTGCTTCAGCCTGCGGCTATCACACAATTTCATCAACGTTTACAATCGCTTGGGTTGCCGCTTGCCATTCATATGGTGGCCCCCGCCAACTGGCACGGCTCCAATTTGGGCAGCTTGCCTTATGCCTTGCGGGCGCTGCAGCCCGCCAGTTTGCTGTTCACCAAACTCGATGAAACCCTGCACTGGGGCGGGCTTGCCAATGTGGTGCTGGATAATCCGCTGCCCTGCGGCCTCATCAGCGCCAGCCCTGCTATGGAAGATGGGCTTATTCCCCTCACGCCGCGCCTGCTGGCCGAGCGCCTGCTCACCCCACCCCGCAGCGTGTGGGAATTGACCGATGAAGGGTGAGGCGATGCCACAAAAAAATTGCACGATGGTGACGCTGTGTGATAGCATCAAACTATGCAAAATTCTTATGAACGGTGGGTTGCAATGGAGCGCCAATTGGCAGATTTGCGGACGTTTTTTGCCACGCATGTGCCCACAGAGGGTGATGTGGCGGCCATGGCAGCGCTGGAACGCGCTGTGGCGATTTTGAAAGATATTTACCCTGATGAGCGCCCCATACACCTCTCGCCAACGTCAATTTCACGAACTGAATCTGCGCGTTATTGAGTTGCGTCAAGCCTTGCAAGATGCTCTGCATGGTATGCGTACCGCCACCTCATCACAGCTGCCCGTGTACCAAACTTTAACCGCGAGCCTTCAGCAAGATATTGCGGTGTTAGATGAACATCTGGCCTACTTGCTGGCCCATAAAGATTGGGAAGACCATGAATAAGAAACAGGCCATGAAAAAGAGCGTGACGTGGGCATGGCGTGTGGTAGAATGTGGGCATGATTTCCATGACACGATTACAGCATATGAAAGACACACTGGCGGCGTTGCGCGGCAGTGTGGAAAACCCCGCCGACCACAAGGCTGTGGTGGCATTGGCCAAAGCGATTGCCGTATTGGAAGAGATAGCTGCTGATGACAGCTTATACCCCGCGCCAGAAACTGTTTCACCAGCTCAACCTGCGCGTTATTGAGCTACGGGCAGCTTTGCGTGATGTGGTGGCGGCCTATGCTGAAGTGCCGCCCGCCATTCAGCCCGCTTTAGCTCAGGATATTCAAAGCATTCAAGCAGAAATTGCGGTGTTGGACGAGCAGCTGGCCTACTTGCTGGCCCACAAAGATTGGCAAGATGATGAATAAGGAGAACAACAAATGAAAAACGCCATCATCACCATTGCCATTGCCCTGTTGGCCACGTTTGTGGGGGTGAAGGTGTTTGCCCCTGCGGGCGGTGCCGCTGCCGCCAAAGAAACCGCTTATGAGCGCGTAATGCGCACGGGGGTTTTGCGGTGTGGGTATGGTATGTGGCCCCCGCATATGTTGATTAAAGACCCGCAAACAGGAAAAGTGGGCGGGATTATGCATGATATTGTTGAAGATATGGCGAGTAGACTGAGCCTTAAAGTGGAGTGGGCTGAAGAAACGGGCTGGGGAAATTGGATTGAGGCCATGCGCTCTGGTCGGTTCGATGCGTTTTGTGCGGGAAATTGGATGACAGCTGAGCGCGGACGTTATGTGAGTTATTTAACCCCGCCACTTTTTTATAATCCTGTTTACGCGTATGTGCGGGTTGATGAAACACGTTTTGATGCGTATGACTTTACAACGATTAACCGACCAGATATAAAAATATCAGCGCAAGATGGTGAAATGTCGGACTTGATTGCTAAAAAATATTTTCCTTTGGCGCAGGCGGTGAATATTCCGCAACTGGCAGATTTAAATGATATTTTGCTGAATGTAGCTATGAAAAAAGCGGATATTGTGTTCAATGAAGCGAGCTTTGTGAATGGATTTTTAGCCCAAAACCCTGGGAAACTGAAAAAATTGAGCGACAAACCATTCAATATCTTTTCTTTGGCGTTATCTATTCCACAAGAAGAAAATCGCTTGAAAGGAATGATGGAAACGGCATTAACCGAAATGCAAGGGCAAGGGGTTATTGAAAAGATTGTACGGAGTTATGAGCCTGACCCTGGTATTATTTTGATGCCACAACCGCCTTACGGCGGTATAAAGGATTAGATGATGAAAAACGCCCTAGTTACCATGGCCCTTGCCCTGCTGGCCACGTTTGTGGGGGTGAAAGTATTTGCCCCTGCGGGCGGTGCCGCTGCGGCGCAAGAAACGGCTTACGAGCGGGTGATGCGCACGGGGGTGTTGCGGTGTGGGTATATGAGCTGGCCACCTTATACGGTGGTAAACCCCAATACAGGAGAGCCCGAGGGGGCCATGCGTGAATTGGTAGACGATGCAGGAAAACGCTTAGGGCTAAAAGTGGAATGGGTGGAGCAGATTGGGTTTGGGGAAGTGGTTACGGCCTTGAATGCAGGGAGGTTTGATGCCACATGCACACCCGTTTGGATAAATGCAGAGCGGGGTAAACATATCAGCTTTTTAACCCCATTATTTTATAATGGCGTTTATGCTTATGTGCGCCAAGATGATATGCGTTTTGATGCCGATATTTCTCTTGCGAATCAGCCTTCTGTGCATATTTCCACGCAAGATGGCACCAGTGCCGATGTGATTGCACGGCGCGACTTTCCATTGGCGCAGCGGTTTTCTATTCCGCAATCGGCCGATATTACGGGGATATTTTTAAACGTGGCCAACAAAAAAGCCGACATTGTGTTTAATGATGCGAGCGTGGGTAAAGAGTTTATCCGCAATAACCCCAATACGTTAAAGCAAGTTGGTGTGGCACCCTATTTGGTGTTGCCTGCGGCTTTGACAATTGCTATGGGCGAGCCCGATTTGCGTGATATGTTGAATGCGGTATTTACCGAAATGCAGAGCCAAGGCGTGATTGACCGTGTGATACGTAAGTATGAACAAGATAGAAATGTGGTATTAACGCCTGCTAAGCCGTATCAACAATGAAAGTTGAGTTATGAAAAATATGTTCATCACCATTATTCTTGCCCTGCTGGCCACGTTTGTGGGGGTGAAGGTGTTTGCCCCTGCGGGCACGGCCACGGCGGCGCAAGAAACCGCTTACGCGCGGGTGATGCGCACGGGGGTGATACGGTGTGGCTATGCCGATTGGCCACCTGCCATGTTGAACAAAGATGCGAATACGGGTGAGATGACTGGCGTCGCTTATGATATTGCTGAGGCCATTGCCAAAAATTTAAATTTAAAATTGGAATGGGCAGAAAATACCGGCTGGGGTGGGTATATCACGGCGCTGCAAAATGGCCGCATAGATGCCTTTTGTGCAGGCGTATGGCGCGATGCAGATACAGGTAAATTTGTGGCCTTTACCCAACCCATTTTTTACAGCCCCGTGTATGGCTATGTGCGTGCTGATGACCACCGCTTTGATGCGGATGTGAGCCTTGCGAATCATGCTGGCATTCGGATTTCGGCCATGGATGGTGAACAATCGGACGTGATTGCCCAAGCGTACTTCCCCCTTGCCCAGCGTGTATCGGTGCAGCAAATGGGGCAGATTAGCGACATTTTAATGAACGTGGCCAACAATAAGGCCGATATTGTATTTACCGAGCCGTCCTTCGCCAACGGCTACATGAAAAATAACCCAAACGTGTTGCGTAAAGTAAGCGAAAAGCCATATCAGCTTTATCAAACCTCGCCCATCAGTGTGGAAATTCGGGAAGTGCAATTGCGTGAGATGTTGGATAACGCATTAACCCAATTGGTTAACTTTGGGCGGGTTGATAAAATCATTCGTAAGCATATTCACAATGCCGATGAATATATTCCTGCCACTAAACTCTACCAACTGAAACGCGAGGATTAACCGATGAAGCATGCTCTGCTCACTGCCGTTATCGCTTTAATGGCCACGTTTGTGGGCGTGAAGGTATTTGCGCCGAGCGGTACTGCTAACACAGCTAAAGAAACCGCCTACGAGCGCGTAATGCGCACAGGGGTGTTGCGGTGTGGGTATTTTATTTGGGAACCCTTTTTGTTTAAAGATGCCACGACGGGAGAGCTGAAAGGCTTTAACCACGATTTTATGGAAAAAGTGGGCGAGCTGCTGGGTTTGAACATTGAATGGGTGGCCGAGGCTGAAATTGGCACCTTTGCCCAAGATTTGCAAACCCATAAGTACGACGCCATGTGCGCGACCGTGTGGCCAAATGCGGCGCGGATGAAAAACACACTGTTGACGGTGCCAGAAGTCTATTCGGTGGCTTATGCCTTTGTGCGGGTCGATGACGCGCGTTTTGATGGCAACATGGCGCGGGCCAATGCCGCCGATGTGCGCGTGGCGATTTTTGATGGCGATTATACGGAAGATGTGGCGCGGCAGGATTTCCCCAACGCGCAAACATTCAGCATGCCTGCCAATGCCACGGGAGGCGATTTGTTGTTGGCACTCAGCCATGGTAAGGTGGATGTGGCGATTGTGGATAATGGCATTTATTCTCAATTTGAGCGTACCAACCCCAACACCGTGCGCCGTGTGGCGGCGGTTAAACCTATCCGCATGTTTGGCGAGCATGTGCCTCTGCCGTTGGGGGAGTATCAACTGAAGAATATGTTAGATGTGGCCATTGGCACGTTGAACCAAAACGGCGTGTTTGATACCATTTTGCAAGGGTATGCGCAGCAGGGTTATGTGCTGTCGTCGTTCGCCCCAACACAACAAGTAAAGTAAGGAAAGCTCATGAAAAACGCCATCATCACCGCCGCCATTGCCCTGCTGGCCACGTTTGTGGGGGTGAAAATGTTTGCCCCAGCGGGTACGGCTGCCGCCCAATCAGAAACGGCATTGCAACGCGTGTTGCGCACGCAAACGCTGCGCTGTGCTTACACCGTGGCCCCCACGTTTATTGAGAAAGATGCCAACACGGGTCAGCTTTCTGGCCTTGGGTTTGATGTGACAGAAGCCATTGCTAAAGCCTTGGGGATTGCTGTGGTGTGGGGCCCAGAAGTAGGCCCGCACGAGATTTTTGAAGGCTTTAAAAACAATGCGTTCGATGCCAATTGCAGTGGCTATTGGCGCACGCCTGAACGTGCCCATGGCGGCGATTTTACCGACCCTATTTTTTACACCCCCGCGCATATTTTTGTGCGTAAGGGTGAGCAGCGGTTTAAAACATTAGCCGATTTAAACAAACCAGAAGTGACCTTTGTGGGCATGGATGGCGAGGCCACGGTGCCGATGCTGCCCGTATTTTTCCCCCAAGCCAAAGCGCAAATGTTACCCGGCATGGCCCAGTTTGTTGACCGATTTTTGGCGGTGACGGGCGGCAAGGCCGATGCCACCATTGCCGACCTGAGCATGGGGCAAGAGTTTATGGCCAAAAACCCTGGTGTGTTAGAGCAGTTGCCGCTGCCGCCTTTGGTGACGCAGGCCTCGGCCCTGATTTTGGCGCACGATGAGCAAGGGCTGAAAAACTTCCTCGACGCCGGCATTGCCAGTGTGCGCGAGAAGGGCATTTTGCAGGAGATTATCCGCACACATAACGTGTATCCAGGTGGCTTTTTGCCGCCTGCCAGCCAAGTGGGGGCGCTGTAAATGAAGCAACTGTTGCTGACTGCGGTTGTGGCGCTTTTGGCCACGTTTGTGGGGGTGAAGGTATTTGCCCCTGCGGGCGGTGCCGTTGCAGCCAAAGAAACCGCGTACGAGCGCGTGATGCGCACGGGCGTGCTGCGGTGTGGGTATTTTGTGTGGGAGCCCTTAGTGACAAAGGACCCTAACACTGGTGCGTTGGGCGGATTAATGGTGGATTATTTGGAGGCTCTTGGCAAAGCGGCGCAGCTTAAAATTGAGTGGGCGCAAGAGGTGGATATTGCAACTTATTTGCAGGATTTAGCCGCTGGGCGCTACGATGCAGAATGTGTGGGGGGCTGGCCTAATGCAGAAAGAGCAAAATTGGCAGCTTATACCAAGCCTATTGCGTTTTATCCGCTATACGCATGGGTAAGAAACGATGATACGCGGTTTGATTTAAATCTTTCGGCACTTAATCAACCAACGGTTCGCATTGCTGTGGCTGATGGCGGGACAGATGCGCATATTCTGGCTGCTCAATTTCCTGCCGCAACAGCATTGCGCATTCCTCAGCTTTCAGGCGGTGTGACTGATTTGGTTATGCAAGTGACCACCAAAAAAGCGGATGTCATTTTCACAGATTTACCGTCAATGGCAGGCTTTAATCGTCAGAATCCTGATCAGTTACGCCCATTATTGAATCATCCCGTTGATATGAAGAAAATTACGCTATCTGTGGCTGCTCGCGAGCAGCAACTGCTTAATTTTCTGAATGAAGTTGGAGATATTTTGGTTTTAAGTGGAGCCACGGAAAAGGTTTTGCAAAAATATGAAACGATTTCTGGGAGTTTTTTACGCCCTGCGCCGCCCTATAGCATGGAGAAAAATTAACCATGCCCCGCCGCCGCCATAGTGCCCGCCAACAAAGCTTGCTTGCGTGGGGCAGTGTGGTGGTGGCATTGAGTGTGATGGGGTTGAAGTATGGCGCGTACATGCTCACGGGCAGTGTGGCGTTGTATTCTGACGCCTTGGAAAGTTTGGTGAATGTGGCCACAGCGATTGCCACCCTGATTGCCCTGAAAATTAGCGCCAAACCAGCTGATAATCAGCATCCGTATGGTCATCATAAAGCAGAATATTTTTCTGCGGTGTTGGAAGGCGTAATGATTATTGTGGCGGCGTTGCTGATTTTTCATGCTGCTTACATGGCGTTTTTTACCCAGCAAGTGTTGGAGCCCTCGTGGTGGGGCATGGGGGTGAATGCTTTGGCAGGTGTGGCCAATGGCGGTTGGGCCATGTTACTTATGCGCTTTGGGCGCAAGCACCGCTCGCCCGCCTTGGTGGCCGATGGGAGGCATTTGCTGAGTGATGTGTGGACCAGTGTTGCGGTGTTGCTCGGCTTGGGTTTGGCGCTGGCCACAGGCCTGTCATGGCTCGACCCTTTATTGGCGGCCTTGGTGGCGTTCCATATTTTGGGCAGTGGGGCAAGGTTGGTGCGTGAATCGCTCGACCATTTGCTTGACCATGCCGTTGATGAAAACGTACAGGCAAAAATAAATGCCATATTGGTGGCACATAGCACGGGAGCGTTAGAAATTCACGCGCTGCGCACACGGGTGGCAGGCCGCGCGACGTTTATTGAGTTTCATTTGATTGTACCAAGCGCCATGACTGTGGCTGATGCCCATTTGATTTGCGACCGCTTGGAAGAAAAATTGCACGCGGCGGTCGATGGTGCGCAAATTCAGATTCATATTGAGCCTGAACACGAACGTCAGCACAAAGGCATTGCTGTTTTGGGGCTAGAGACTTAGCATGGCCAACAGTATGACCACAATGATTGCCATGGCCAGCGGCAAAGGCGGGGTGGGTAAAACCAGCCTGACGTTGGGCATTGCCGTGTTGCTGGCCAAACAGGGCAAAAAAGTGCTGGTGTTTGATGGTGACTTCGGCTTGGCCAATGCCGATGTGCAATTGGGCTTGCAGCCCAAAAAAGACCTGGCTCATGTGTTGGCAGGGCAGGCAAGTTTGGCCGAGGTGGTGACCAAAAGCGAGCACGGCGTGTACCTGATTCCGGGCCGCAGCGGGGCTGGCACCTTGGCGTTTATTACGGCGTTGGAGCAGCAGGGTATCCTCCAACAATTGCGCACCTTGGCCGCGCAGTTTGATGTGGTGTTGCTGGACGTGCCTGCAGGCCTCGACGAAACGGTGCTGGGCCTCTGCCGCTTTGCCGACCATACCGTGGTGGTGACCACCCCTGACCCCAGCAGTATCACCGACGCCTACGCTGTGATGAAATTGCTGGTGACGCGGCACGATTACCGCCGCCTGAACATGGTCATCAACCAAGCAGGCAGTGTGGTGGAAGGCAAACAAACGGGCAAAAAAGTGACCACCGCCGCCAAAAGCTTTTTGGGAGTGGAGGTGCCGGTGTTGGGCATGGTAATGTACGACCGCGCCTACAGCACCGCCGTGAAGCAACAGCAACTGCCTGTGGTGGCCAGCCCCCATGGTAAGGCGGCAGAAGGAGTGGCGGAGGTTGCTGCTGCGCTGCTGAAATTGAAAATTGACAGCGGGTTTGCGGCATAGTATACGTTGCGCGTGACTAAACCTTACCTTTTAGGAGAATGCGATGCGTACCGTGAAGGTTTGCTTGCACGATAAGCAAGATATGCTCACTTTTTTGGATCTGCTCAAGCCCTTTTGTGGTGAAAACTTTTATGCTGAAGCTCTGGCCACCATTCCCAAGAGTAAACGGGTAACAGAAAAAGACGATGTGGTGCTGGGGGGTAAGCTCCGCACCTTTACGCACCCGTTGAAAGGCCAAGTGGTGACAGTTGGCTACCTGGGGAAAGGCTTTTACTCGGTGGCGGTGGGTTGCGAAGATAACCCCGAAGAAACCGTGCCATGGCAGCGCTTGGCTGAAGTAGCACCTTGGGTGCGAGCAGCTTAAATGTGCTGTTCCCCCGCCATTGGCGGGGGATTTTTTTAGGCCAAAATATCGCCTGCTTGTAAGGTGTAGCCTTGTAAAAACTCTGCCACTGGCAAAGCTTGTTTGCCAGCGCGTTGGAGGGTGAGGAGTTTGACCGATTTTTCGCCGCACGCCACGATGAGGGCCTCGGGCAGAACTTTCAGAATGGTGCCAGCAGGCGTGCCTACGGGGGCACTGTCCCACGCCGTGGTGCTTTTCAGCACCTTGAGTACCTCGCCATGATGGGTACATGTAGCACCTGGTTGGGGCGATAAGGCGCGGATGTGGTTGTGCACGTCTTTGTTGCTTTTATTCCAGTCAATCGGGCGCATATCGGGGGTAATTTTGGCGGCGTGGGTGATACCTTCGGTGCTTTGTGGCACGGGCGGATAGGCCTCCAAATTCCCCACCACTTCGCGCAACATCAGGCTGCCGTATTTGGCGCATTTGTCGTGCAGGTCGGCGGTCGTTTCATGCAGCTCCACCATAAATTGTTCGCGGTAGCGCACGGGGCCCGTGTCCATGCCGCTATCCAGCTGCATAATGCACACGTCGGTCACTGTATCGCCCGCCAAAATGGTGCGGGGCAAGGGGGCCGCGCCGCGCCAACGGGGCAGGGCGCTGGGGTGCACGTTTAGGCACACGCGGCTTTCCACCAATACTTTGGGCAGGAGTAAGCCGTAGGCGACAACGGTGATGAGGTCGGCCTCTGTCGCCAACAGTTCCTCCAACGCTTCGCCGCGCAGTTTTTCGGGCGTGCGCACAGGCAAGCCCAGTGCTTCTGCCGCCACCTGCACAGGGCTTTTTTGCAGCTGGTGGCCACGGCCAGCAGGGCGCGGCGGCTGGCAATAGACCGCCACAATGGCGTGCCCAGCCGCATGCAACGCCTGCAGGCTGGGGACGGCAAAGGCGGGGGTGCCCATAAAAATGAGTTTTGTCATAGGGGCAATATAACGGGGTTTGGTGTGGGGCGCAAATGGTGGGTAGGTCTCCGTCATTCCCGCGGAGGCGGGAATCTAGGCGTCCTTTGTACTGTCATGACATTAAAGTAAAATTTTAATTTTATCAAAACTTCACGATGATTTGAAAATTATAACCTTTTTAAATGACTACTGGATTCCCGCCTCCGCGGG
>JBAQUW010000197.1:0-31588 GCA_049297755.1 Alphaproteobacteria bacterium | reverse complement strand
ATGTAAGCCCTGCGTTGTATATTACGTTGTTGGGTGCGGGGATTCTTAGCTTGTCTATCCCCGCCACGGTGTGGGAGGTCAAAACAGGGCGGCAAAAATACCCCGAGCGGCGCAATTGGCGCACGGTATTTATGATTGGTTTGGTGATTGCCTTTATGGAATTGGCCATTTTTATGATGTATCGGGCAGGGGCATTGTTCAGCATTGCCAATACAACGCTCACGGTGGGGATAACTTTGCTCACATTCGCCACGGGGTTGGTGTATTTTAAAGAGAAGCCAACGCCTTTACATATTTTAGGGCTTGTGCTTTCTATGGCAGGCGTGATTTTATTAACGTGGTAAAAATAAAGAAGTATGCGATGACAACTGTTGCCATTACCCCCATGAACAGCCAACACCACACGGGCCAAACGCCCAAAGCTTTGGGGTTGAATTTAAAGTGGGATAAGGCGGAAAACGCCAAAATCAAACGCATATGCAGCCGCTATCCGGCCGATAGACAGCAGAGTGCGATGATTCCCTTATTGAAGCTGGCGCAAGATAAATGCAACGGCTGGCTGCCGGTTGATGCCATGCAATTGGTGGCTGAAACACTGCAACTGCCCTACATGCGCGTATATGAAGTGGCGACGTTTTACACCATGTTTAACCTGAACTCCGTGGGGCAATTCCATGTGCAAGTGTGTACCAATTGCAGCTGCCTGATACGCGGCAGCGATGGTGTACTGGAAGCCGCCAAAAAAGTGGCAGAAGGCGCTAAAAAAGGCACATTTACGGTGACAGAAGTGGAATGCCTCGGCGCCTGTGTGGCCGCCCCTATGATGCAAATTGGCATGCACTATTATACGCACCTGGATGCCAAACAAACCGAGAAAATTTTGAAACATTTGGCCAAAGGTGGCGATGCCAAAGACTTTGCCGATACGCCGCCCAGCGATACCGATGCCTTGCATGGCGGCGATTATGAGGAGCGCATTTAACCATGACCCGTCACCTGTTACCCGTTATCTGTTTATCTCTGGTGTGTCTGCTTTCTGCATGCGCAACCTTCACGCACCTGAACCAATGCACAGGCCCTGAAAAGGACGTGTGGGATGGAACGTGGACGGGGCAGGGGAGATAATCATGCCATTTACTCAGGCCGTTAAAATAAACGCCGTCATTCCCGCGGAGGCGGGAATCCAGGAGTCGGTTGAATCTGCATGGATCCCAGCCTGCGCTGGGATGACGGAGACAGGGCAAGCTGCGGCGTTATGCCAGCGTAGGCTGGCATTTATGGAGGATTTAATATGATAAACCATTGGCTTTTTTGGGTTTTTTTAAGCTCTGCATTTGGGGTTGCTTACCATGTGAGTTATAAATTGGTGTCTGGCAAATTTCCGCCACTCCTTATTGCGGCTATATCTGCTTTAGTGGCAAGTATTATTTGTGGAACTTTATATAGTCTTATGGAAAATAAATCAGAAGTGATGTTTCCTAAAACTTTTTCAACATTATGGCCGCTTTTACTGATGGGATTTATTTTAGCTGGGTTAGAAATAACGGTTTTGATGATATACAAGTCTGGCGGCCCAATCAGCCTTGCTCAAGCTATGGGCAGCGGAACTGCTGTTATGATTACTTTTACACTAGGCGTATTCTTGTTTAAAGAACCGCTTCATTTAGGCCAAATTTTAGGATTTTTCTGTACGCTAACGGGGGTAAGTTTAATGACATATTTTAGTGGAAAGCAATAAGCATGACCATCAACCCCATTTTTTACGCTATTGCAGCAGGCTCATCGCTGGGCATGGGTTTTGTTTTTCATAAACTTGCCAGTCCACATATTTCGCAATTGTTGGGGGCAATTTTAGTATCTGGATTTGCTGTATGTATGGGGCTTTTGCTTTTTGGTTTTAAAGGCTTTCCT
The DNA here is from genome assembly GCA_049297755.1 of Alphaproteobacteria bacterium. GTDB lineage: Bacteria > Pseudomonadota > Alphaproteobacteria > UBA2136 > JAPPOO01 > JBAQUW01. Next base: position 29,677 of record JBAQUW010000197.1, on the reverse strand, counting down.
GTATCTCAGCTGACCTATTCTTGGTTGGGGATTGTCCTCATATTACTTGCTGGTTTGGGTGCCTTTGGCATGGATTATTTTACCCTTTCCGCCTTTAATGCAGGCGTACCAACTAGCATTGGTGGCCCCATTATTATGGGGTTAAGTGTGGTCGTTCCTGCTGCTATCGGTATTCTTTTTATGGGTGAATCTTTTGGCCTCTATAAAGCTATGGCCTTGGCCATGGTGGTTGTTGGCATTACATTACTTGCATCAATGGAGCAATAAACATGGCAAAAAACACCTACCCCACCACCGTTCCCGTATTAGCGCGAGAAGACAAAGTCTTCCAAAACCTCGATGGATCGGGCGATTGGAGCATCAAAGGCTACCAAAAACGCGGCGGCTATAAGGGCTTGAAGGAGATTTTGCAACGGGCGCGACCTGAAATTATTGAGCAATTGAAGCAATCGGCCCTACGCGGGCGCGGCGGGGCGGGCTTCCCCACCGGCACCAAGTGGAGCTTCATGCCCGACCCCGCCAAAACAGGCAAACCCAGCTACTTGGTGTGTAATGCCGATGAAGGCGAACCGGGTACGTGCAAAGACCGCGACATTCTGCGCCACGACCCCCACACGTTGGTGGAAGGCATGATTGTGGGCTGCTACACCCTGCAAGCCAAAGTGGGCTACATTTATGTGCGCGGCGAATATTACGACGAAACCAGCCGCCTGCAACACGCGGTGGATGAAGCCTATGCCGCAGGATTCCTCGGTAAAAACATTTTGGGCACGGGTGTGGATGTGGATATTTACCTGCACCTTGGCGCGGGCGCTTACATTTGCGGCGAGGAAACGGCCTTGCTGGAAAGCTTGGAAGGCAACAAAGGCCAGCCGCGCCTCAAGCCGCCATTCCCCGCTGGGTTTGGCCTGTACGGCTGCCCTACCACCATCAACAATGTGGAAACCATTGCGCAAGTGCCGAGTATTCTCAAACGCGGCAATGACTGGTGGACCAAATACGGCCGCCCCAACAACCACGGCACCAAAATTTTCAGCATCTCGGGCAGTGTCAATAACCCCATCAACATTGAAGCACCGATGGGCATACCCCTGCGCGAATTGATTGAAGTGTATGCGGGCGGGGTGATTGGCGGCTGGGATAACCTGCAAGCCATTATCCCCGGTGGCAGCAGCACGCCCATGCTCAACCCCGAGCAAGCCAGCCGCGTGCTGATGGATTTTGACGGCCTCCGCGCCGAAGGCACAGGCCTTGGCACCGCCGCCGTGATTGTGATGAACAAGGATGTCGATTTGCTGCGCGTGATGACCCGCATCAGTAAATTCTACAAACACGAAAGCTGCGGCCAATGTACGCCTTGCCGCGAGGGTGTAGGCTGGGTTCATGGCCTGATGGAACGCCTGAGCCACGGTGAGGGGACAGAGGCCGAACTCGACCAACTGTTCAGCATTACCAAACGCATTGAAGGCCGCACCATCTGCGCCTTTGCCGATGGCGCCATGTGGCCCGTGCAAGGTACGCTCAAACACTTTAAGCATTTGTTTGTGGAGCGGTTGAAGCAAAAAGGCAGTAGAGCATGACGCAACCTATAGCGCTGGTTACGGGGGGGACTTCGGGTATTGGCGAGGCTGTGGTGGCCCGTTTTGTGGCCGAGGGTTACCGTGTGCTGACGTGTGGGCGCAATCCCCAAAAAGTATCTGTATTGCAAAGCAAGTATGCAGGGCAGCCCGTTGACGTGTTGCAAGGCGATATTTCACAGCAGGCGTTCCGCGATACATTGGTGCAAGCGTTGCTCCCTTATGGCCGCCTCACCACCTTGGTGAACAACGCAGGTGTTTATGAAAGCTCGGGTACCTTTGATGAAGACGTAAGTGCATGGGGAAATGTGTTGAATATCAACCTTGTGGCTGCTCATGCGTTGGTGCAAGAGTGTTACCCGTTTCTTAAAAAAGCACAAAATCCATCGGTGGTGAATGTATCCTCTGTGTGCGGGTTGCGGGCGCTGACGCGGTGTAGCTCTACGATTTATTCAGTGAGTAAAGCAGGCCTAGATATGCTGACATTGCGGTTGGCACAAGGTTTAGGAGCTGATGGTATTCGGGTCAATAGCGTCAACCCTGGTGTGGTTGATACTCCCATTTGGGAAGGCGCATATGATAAAATGCACGAAGTGGCCAAAGCCCAACATGCCTTAAAAGGCCAAACAATTGCTGCTGAAGATATTGCAAATGCGGTATTCTTTTTAGCTTCTTCTCAAGCTCAGGTTATTACCGGCGCAATAATTCCTGTTGATGCTGGTTATAACTTGGGGGCTTAAATTTTTATGCATAAGCCCCTTAACCCCTTCGCCCTGCTTCGCCAATCGCTCACCCACAGGGTGGGGGACTATATTACGCTGGAGGAGCTGCGCGATGCCTTTGGCAACCGCGCGTTCGGCTTGCTGTTGTTGCTGACGGTGGCGGCGTGCACGTTTATTCCCATTCCGGGTTTGGGGCTTATACTGGGCTTTTTGCCGCTGATTTTGGGGGCCATGCTCTGTGCGGGGTTTAGCCGCCCATGGTTACCCAGCGCGGTGCTTAAAAAACCCATTAAGCAAAAGTATTTTCATCAGTTTCTCGATAAAGCCGAACCTCACTGGGTTAAAATAGAAAAATACCTGCACCCCCGTTGGGAATGGGTGTTTCACCCATGGGCCGAGCGGGTGATGGGGGCGCTGATTATTCTGCAAAGTATTTTTGTTATTTTGCCTGGGCCGCTGACCAATTTGCTTCCTTCGATTGCTATGTTGTTATTGGCCTTGGCGCTGTTGGTGCGCGATGGCTTGATGGCCTTGGTTTCGTACGCCTTAGGTCTCTTTTTTATGACCGTGCTCACCTTGCTTTATGGCGGGCTTATTTATACAGGGTATACTGCTTTGCAGCGGGTGTGGGGCTGATTGACCTTTTCCCGTTTGTATGCCATGTTTACGCTTCTTAACACAAAGGAAACATCATGACATTTCAAGCCATATTGTGGGACTGCGATGGGGTGCTGATTGATAGTGAAATCATCGCTTGTCGTGTCACTGCTGAACACCTCACCGCTGCAGGTTACGCGATAGATACGCATACCTACATCACCCGCTTTGCTGGTCAAAGTCGCCAACAAGTGCATGATATTATCTTGAAAGAATCAGGCGTTTATTTAGATCAGCAATTGAATTTGCAAGAGATAGCACACGCGGTAACTAAGGCTTTTGAAGCTGAATTGATTGCCATTGAAGGTGTAGCAGAAGTGTTAGCATTGGCAAAAGCCAAAGGTTTGCCCATGGCCGTGGCCAGCGGCAGTGGTTTGGCACGGTTGGAACAATCGTTGAAACTCACCCAATTGTGGGATTATTTTGATGGCCATGTGTATTCCGCCGAACAAGTCGCCCATGGCAAACCTGCGCCCGATATTTTTCTGTTTGCCGCTGAAAAATTAGGCGTGAATCCAAAGGCTTGCTTGGTGGTGGAAGATGGTGTGCACGGGACCCATGCTGGCAAAGCTGCAGGGTGCAAAGTATTTGGGTTTTATGGTGCCAGCCATGGCAGCCCTGCATGGGCCCAAACTTTGCACAATGCAGGCGCTGATAAACTGTTTGATGAGATGCGGCAGTTGCCAGCGTTGATGGGATAGGTGATGGGACGGTAGGTGAGGTTGGCCTTTGGCCTGTCGCTTTTGGCTCGGTTGGCCTACTTGCTTTTACTTATAGGGTGAGATTGGCCTTCGGCCTGTCGGCCCCGCCGGGGCCTCGGTTCGAATGTGCATAGTGGCACGGTGCAAATCTCTCGTCCCTCCACGTTTTACAAAAAACCCCCAGAAAAAGCTGAGCTTTTTCTGGGGGTTTTTTGTAAAAACCATGGCGGAAGCGGTGAGATTCGAACTCACGAAGAGTTGCCCCTTGCTAGTTTTCAAGACTAGTGCCTTCAACCGCTCGGCCACGCTTCCGTCGGGGCGGAGAATATAGGTGTTTTTACAGTTTGGGAAGTGTTTTTTGGCGGAAAGGAGAGGATTCGAACCTCCGAGGAGTTGCCCCCTACTTGTTTTCGAGACAAGCGCCTTCGGCCACTCGGCCACCTTTCCGTGCCCTCTATGTAGCGGGTTTGGTTGTATTTGTCACGCGCCAAAATACTTGCATGGCAAGGGTGAGGTCGGCAACGCTTTCGGCCCAGCCCGCAGGCGCATTCAGCACATGCAGCGCGGTGCCATGCATGCCGCGGGTGGTGGCGCGGTCGGCAAATATCAGTTCATCGTGCCAGTGGCCAAGTTGTTGGTTTGGCAGTTTCAGCAGTGCTTCTTTCAGTGGCACATGGTTGCCCGCAGGCAGCAGCGGATACCACACAACAATGGTTACCAGTGGCCACAGTGCTTGTAATTTGGGCACAAAAGCCGCCACGTCGGCATACTCTGTCTTCACTTCATAGCTGGGGTCTATCAGCACCACGCCGTGGCGTTTGCTTTGGCCTTTGGCCAAATGCAGCACGCCGGTGTAGCCATCAATCTGTTCAATGCTCACGCGGGCATCTTTGGCAAACACACGGCTCAGGGCCAAGTGTTCACGCGGGTGCAGTTCGTGCAGCGCAATGCTGTCGTTCTGGCGCAGCACATTGGCGGCGAGGAGGGGCGAGCCTGGATACATCTGCACGCCCGCTTTGCGCACTTGGGCAAGGTAGTCGGCTGCCCAATTGAGGGGTTTTTTGCTAGAAAACAGACGGTGAATGCCGTGCTGCGCCTCGCCTGTTTTGAGCGCTTCGGGGCTGTTGATGTGGTACAACCCGCGCCCTGCGTGGGTTTCCATGTAGGTAAGGGGGGTGCCATGGGCGGCTTGCAACGCGCGCAGTATGCTCAAAAGCAGCATGTGCTTGTGGCAATCGGCAATATTCCCCGCGTGGTAGGCGTGTTGGTAAGAGAGCATAGTAGGCTTATACCGCAACCGTTACTTTAACGCCACACCTGTGTGCTTTTTTCCCAAACTGTGGGCCGATTCTGTTTTAGGCCTTGCTCAAACCTTGCTATGTTGGACAAATGCAAGGGATGTTCCGCACAATATGTTTGGGTGTTACTGTGTGGGCAGCGTCCCTTGCCTTTTCTGTGTCTGCGGTGGCCGATGATGGCTTCACCGCCTTTGTGGCCAAGCTTAAAAAAGAAGCGGTGGCCAAAAAATTAGACACCACCATTCTCGATAAAGCCTTAGGCGTACCGCCAAAATTGGAAGACCGCGCTACCAAAAAAAGCGCCATGGGCAAGCAAGCCGAGTTCTCGGTAGATTTTCATAATTATGTCGACGTGCGCTTGTCGGATGAACGCGTGGGCAATGGCCAAAAAGCGGCGGAAAAGTACAAAGCCATTTTGGCCAAAGTCGCGGAAAAATATAAAGTAGAGCCGCATGTTATTGTGGCCATGTGGGGCATTGAAACGCACTACGGTGAATACAAGCCCCGCTTTATGGTTATTCCAAGCCTTGCCAGTTTGGCCTACCAAAGCCACCGCAAAGATTTTTTTAAGCGTGAGTTATTTGCCGCCATGAAAGTGGTGCAAGAGAAGCATGTGAAGCTGGAAAACATGAAAGGCAGCTGGGCTGGCGCCATGGGGCAGCCCCAATTTATGCCCACCAGCTTTTGGGGCTATGCAGAAGATGGCGATGGCGACTTCCACCGCGATATTTGGACCAATGAAGCCGATATTTTTGCGTCAGTGGCTAACTTTTTGAAAAAAAACCATTGGCAATATGGCCAGCCATGGGGGCAGCGCGTGGTGCTCAGTAAAAAATTGCCGAAAGATTTGGAGTTCAACAGCAGCAAGCTGACCGAAGAAAAACCCATGAACATTTGGCGCAATATGGGCATTGCCCCCGCCAGCGGTGCGTTACCTACCAATGAGCAGGTGAAGTGGGGGCGACTCTTTTTGCCCGATGGCCCTACAGGTGCGGCCTACTTGCTTTACCCCAACTTTAAGGTCATTACGCGGTGGAACAAGAGTGCGTCGTTTGCTTTTGCGTCACTCTCTTTGGCCGATGCCATTGCTTATAAAAAACCTGTTAAAATGCCAACCAAGCAAACCCCAGCCAAGCCAATACAAACGAAGGTGGAGAAAAAATAATCATGTTTCGTAAAGCCCTTGCGCTGTTGTTGCCAAGCCTTTTATTGGCTGGTTGTACCGAAATGATGGTGCTCGACCATATTTGGAAAAAAGGCGATAAAGGTAGCCGCCAATGCGTTCCCGTGGGCAAGGGCGCCCATAAAGTAGGGACCCCTTATACCATTGATGGCAAACGTTATGCTCCCCTTAAAACCAGCGCAGGCTTTAAGGAAGAAGGCATTGCCAGCTGGTATGGCTCCGACTTCCACGGCCGCCCCACTGCCAATGGTGAATGTTACGATATGTACGGCATTTCTGCTGCCCACCGCTATTTGCCTATTCCCACCGATGTGCGGGTGACCAACCTGCAAAACGGCAAAAGCATTGTGGTGCGGGTGAACGACCGTGGTCCTTATGCTAAAAATCGGGTGATTGACCTCTCTTACGGCGCAGCCCAGCAATTGGGCTATGTCAAAAACGGGGTTACGCCTATTCGGGTAGAAGCCATTGGCGGCCCGCACCATGGCACCGCAGTGGCGCAAGCGCAGCAGGGGTATACGCTGACCCGTCCCGGTGTGGCAGAACTTCCACCGCCGCCGCAAACCCACCCTGTAACTTCACGCGCTCCCTTGGCGGGCGGGGTGCAGTTGTATGTGCAAACGGGCGCCTTTGGCACGCGGGAAAATGCCCAACGCCAATACATGTTGGTGAAACGCACGTTTAGCAATGTGCGGGTGGCCGAGAAAGAATCGCTGTTCAGCCAAACCCTACACCGTGTGCAAGTTGGCCCCTTTAGCACAGTGGCCGAGGCCGACGCCGCCCTTGCAGATTTAACCAATTCAGGCTTTAATGAGGCCATCATCACGGTGCAAAAACCGCAATAAGGACAAAACTATGACACATACACCCTACACCATGCTTGCGGCAGCCTTGTTGGCTGGTACTGCTATGGCCGAGATTCAAACCACCGCCAAAGCCGCTTATTTATACCACCCCGCCACCGATACCGTGGTGTTTGACCTGAACGGCCACCAGCAACAAGAAGTGGCCAGCTTGGTGAAGTTGATGACGTTGTATCTGCTGTTCGAGGCGCTGGATACTGGCCGCGTGACCCTGCAAAGCGAGCTGCCCGTGAGCGAGCGCGCCTGGAAAATGGACGGCAGCAAAATGTTTGTAGATGTAACCAAACCCGCCAAGGTGGAAGACCTGATACGCGGCATTGCCGTGCAAAGTGGCAACGATGCCTGCATTGTGGTGGCCGAATACTTAGGCGGCACCGTAGAAGGTTTTGCCGAGCTGATGAACGCCAAAGCCAAAGAGTTAGGGTTAAACGATACCCGCTATACCAACCCCAACGGCTGGCCCGATGCCGCGCAAGTGAGCAGCCCCCACGATGTGGTGAAATTGGGCGTGGCCATTCAGCAAAGATTTCCAACATATTACAAAGTGTTTAGCGAAACAGAGTTTACTTACAGCGGTATTCGTCAAACCAACCGCAATGGGTTGCTCACGGCCAATGCGGGCGTTGATGGCATGAAAACGGGCCATACCGATAGTACGGGCTACCACTTGCTGGCCACAGGCACCGATACCGCCACGGGTGGCACCGACCGCCTGTTTGCCTTGGTGATGGGCACCAGCGGCTTTGCCGAGCGGGAAGGCGAGGCGCTGAAACTGCTGCGCTACGGCTTCTCGCAATACCAAACCGTGCCCTTGTGGAGCGAGGGCCAAGTGGTGCTGACCGCCCCCACATGGTTGGGCCAAGCTGCCACGGTACCCTTGGTGGCAGGCCAAGCCGCTACCACCTTTTTAAAGCGCAATACGCCAAAACCCACGCAAGTGACGGTAACCTATAAAAAACCCATGGCCGCCCCCATTTATGCTGGCAGCCAAGTGGGCACCATGACCATGACGGTTGAGGGCAAAACCCTTACCGCGCCCTTACTGGCTGGGCAAGATGTCCCCGCTGCTGGCTTTTTCAGCGCTTTGTCGGAAAAATTATTTTACCGCTTAGGGTTGTAAGCTTTTAAGTTAGCCACCATAAAATCACATTCGCCCCAGGCAGGGTGAGTATGGCTATGCCCAGCAATATGGCGCAGGCAAAGGCAAACCATAAAAATACCCACACAAACTCGGGTATAAATGTCATATCAAACAGCATGGCGCCATCGCCCATATGGCGGGCATCCAGCAAATGCAAAGGGGCGCGAATGGCGTTGAGCAACACATACAGCCCAATAAATTGCACAATAAAGCCTGAATACTCATGCAAGGCAGGGTAATACGCTGGCAAGCCGTATAATGCGCCCGCAAAGCCTAAAATAATCAGCGTCAACGGGTCGCGCACCCACAGCACAACCGCCACGGCCAGCACGCCCAATTGAAAATAAATCAGCGGCATGGCATTGCCGCCAGCGCCATAGTGTTGCGACAACCAGCCCAAAATATACAAGCCGCCACCCCAGAACGCAGCCCCCGTGTACCCTGCCAGCAAAATAATCAAGCGGCTGCCGCCACCCGTGGTGCACCAGCCGCTGCCGTCAAAATTCAGCTTAATGCGCCCCACGCGCCCCCAAGTGAGCACGGCAGCCAAGGCGTGCGAAAGTTCGTGGTAAAACGGTTCCAACCATTGCAACGGCAGGCGTAAGGGTGTCAGGCCAATCAAAAACGCGCCAAACAGCATGGCAAAAAACGTCAAATACTCTGGCGCTAGCATGTTGATGGAGGTGAGGAGGGAGCCTTGCGAAATCATGCCCCAAGTGTAAACACAGAATACCGCTGCGTAAACAAAAAAGCCCCACGGCCCGCACAAGGCGGGCCGTGGGGTAACTGGTCTAGGCCAAGCTGATGCATGCATCAGCCACAGCCGCGGGGGTAGAGCGGAGCACGCCCAAGTGCCGGAACACCTTATGCAGCCCCGTACCCAACCGCAAGCGGTGGATACGGACAGGCACGCGGTGGTGCGGCGTTTGGTAGCTCACGCTCTCTCCCCACCAGTGGCGGGTCACAGTCAGGCTCAGCCACCAACCGCTGGCCTCTTGCACAAAGAGGCTGGCGTTGGCAACCCAGCCGTCGGCAATGTTTTCGTTCAGCACGGTCAGGCCGTGAGCACGAAACACATCGCCGAGGCGCGGCGCGGATAGAGTACGCATGTTACAAAACTCCAAAAAGGGCCCGCGGGCCCATGGTTGACCCGCCAGATGATTCTGACTTACACTCTATATGGTATGCAAAGTAGGTTTTGTCAACGCTGCCGCGGGTCTAAATAATCGCGCAAGCCTTCGCCCAACAGGTTAAAGCCCAGCACGGCAATGAGAATAGCGAGTCCCGGAAACAAGCTCAACCACCATGCAATTTCAATATTGGCCTTGCCTTCCAAGAGGATATTCCCCCAGCTGGGTGTCGGCGGTTGCACGCCAATGCCAAGGAACGAGAGCCCGCTTTCCACCAACACCGCCCCTGCAATGCCCAAGGTGGCTGTCACCAAAATGGGTGCCATGGCATTGGGCAGCAAGTGTTTCAGCATCAAGTTGCCATCGCTTACCCCTGCCAAACGGGCGGCGGCAATGTAGTCCATGGTTTTTAAACGGAGAAACTCCGCCCGTACCAGCCGCGCCACACCCATCCAGCTGGTCAGGCCAATCACCACCATAATGTTGATGATACTCGGCTCTAAAAACGCAATGACGGCCAAAATCAGAAAAAAACTCGGGAAGGCTAACATCACATCTACCCCACGCATAATAAGCGCATCGGTTTTGCCGCCATAATAGCCCGCCACCGCCCCCAACAGCACGCCAATGGCGGTGCTGAGGCCCACAGCCACCAGCCCCACCAGCAAACTCACCCGCGCCCCATACAACATGCGGGTGAACACATCGCGGCCAATGGCATCAGTCCCTAGCCAGTGGGCGGGGGAAGGGGCTTGCAAAATCTGTTGTAAATCAATGGCCGAGGGCTGATACGGCGTCAGCCATGGTGCCAAAGCGGCCAACAGCGCCAATGCGCCTACAATCACAAGGCCAATGCTCAACATGCCGTTGGTGCGGATACTCATGCCCCCATGCTGCCACAACATGGGGCTGCTATAAAGCCTTGTGAATTGTTTTTGGTTGGGGGGCGGGCGTTCTTCCCCTACACTTACGTATCTGCCCGAGTCATCAGCCCTTTTCCGCCGTATAACTCCCCCCTCTTTTCGCCCCCTCTGGCTTGGAGTAAATCCATGACCGTACCGTTACCTACCAACGCGTTTGCCGACTACTGTGGCCAACGCGGCATGGCCACCCACACCCCGCTGGAAGATGTGTTCCATACGGGCCACTGGCACCAACTGCGGCACCTTACCCCCAAAGAGTTCAGGCGCGCATTGCCCGATTATTTGGCCAAAAGTGAACGCAAATTGGTACACTTGCATTTTAACAATCAGGCTCATTTTCATCATTGGGTTGCTGGTTGTTATAAGCAGTTGTTTAAACTGCTAAGTGATTTGGCAGTGACCGATGTTATTGTTGAGCCGCGCATCAAAAAGCTTCTAAATCCTCCGTTTGCCCCTATTTACTTTGGTTGCCCAGATTTGCTGGTTTACAGCCAAGTGGCAAACGGCATGGTGGGGCTTGAAATTAAAACAAGCGTTGTTCAGCGACCGCCTGAACCATACAAAATCAAAATGTATCAACTTGGGTTAAACCGGTTTATCCAACAACGTGGTATGCCCCCGCTGCGTTCGGTGGAATGGGTTAATTTTACCCCAAGTGGTCATGATAGAGGGCGCTCTCTCATGAAACGCCACACGTTTCCAGTCGATGCGCCATCCTTGCATGAATGGTTTTTAGAGAACCATCCGTCTATGCAGGGTATGTTAGAGCGCCTTTACAGCTAAACCAAAGCCGCCTTTTGCAAAAAAGGCGGCTTTGGTGTTGCACACTATTTGTATGCAGGGTATGCTTGTTGTTAACTTTGTACGTTTTAACCCTAAACTTCAGGAGCAGCCATGCAAACCATGACTGTCTACGCCTGCCCTGTGCAAGTACAAGCTACAGGGGTTGTGAAAGTGGTGGTGTTTACCCCCAAAGGCCACTGGGCCATGGGAGAAACGGCAGCACAAGCCTTGGTGGGCTTTCATCTGGTGCTGAGTGAAACCCCTAAGGCTGAATGGCGCGAGCTGGTGCATGTGCTCACCCGCGTCGTCAAGCGCATTGGCCGCATGACTCAACTGCCGCCCGATGTGTGGCATCAGCCGCACTTTCTGCCAGCGGTAAAAGCCATGCACTAAAACTTTGCGCCCCCCACTCTTTTTGGGGGGGCGCATTTTCTATGGATTTTTTAAGCGTCCCAATTCAGCTTCTGGCGCAACAGGTTAAAAAAGTGGGGCTGGGTGGTGTGCCGCAACGTGGCATTGTGCGGGCTTTGCTCAATGTGCAAGGTATCGCCTTGTTTAATGGGGTAGGTGCGGCGGCCATCAAGGCTGATGAGCGCGTGGTCTTCGCTTTCCAGCGTCAATGTCACAGGTCGTGGCGGAATCACCACAGGGCGGAAACTGAGCGTATGCGGGCAAATGGGCGCCAGCACAAGGCCGTTCACCGCAGGGTGTAAAATCGGCCCGCCGGTAGAAAGGCTATACGCCGTGCTGCCCGTGGGGGTGGCCACAATCATGCCATCGGCGCGGGTGCTGGTCACCAATTGGTCTTGCACTTTAATGGTCAGCGTCACCATGCGGTGGTCGGGCTGGCGCTGAATCACGGCGTCGTTCACAAAGGGCCGCGCATTCCACAGCGTTTTGCCTTGGCGGGTGAGGGTACAAATAAAGTACGGGCGGCGCTCGTGCACGGCAGTATCGCCCAACAATTTATCCAATGCCGCATCAAATTCATCAACATTCAGCTCCGTCAAAAAGCCCAAATGGCCATAGTTCACGCCGCAAATGGGTATTTCGGTGCCATATAAACGGTCGGCGGCGGTCAAAAACGTGCCATCGCCCCCCAGCACAAAGGCTATGGTTTTGGCCGATTTGGCAATTTTGGTGTCTTCATCTGGCTCGCTCACCTTCAGGCCGCGGGCGGCCAGCAAGGGGGTAATGTGCTCGGCTGCCGCGCGGGCGTTGGCCGAATTTTTAACAAAGAGTAAGGCTTGGGCAAATGTCATGCGGGCATCATAGACAACTTTAGTAAAGACTGCTAGTTTTGCGTCAATCATTTATATAAAGGAGTAACTCCATGCTGATTTCTACCGCTTTTGCTCAAACCGCTGCCACGGCCAGCAACCCTGCCATGGCTCAAGCTATGGCGTGGCTGCCACTTGTTTTGGTGTTTGCGGTGTTTTACTTTTTGGTATTGCGCCCTCAAAACAAACGCGCGCAAGAACATGCCGAGATGCTGAAGGCCATCAAACGCGGCGATAAAATTATCACCGCGGGTGGCTTCCACGCCACGGTGCATAAAGTGCATGATGATGCAACTATTGACGTGCAACTGGCCGAAGGCACAGTGGCAACTCTGGAAAAAACCAGCGTGGCCAAAGTGGTGGTGCGGGCAGAAGGTAAGAAAAAGGACTAGTCATGCAACTGGGTTTCTTCAGCAAACTGGCGGTGGTGGCGGTATTGGGTTGGAGCATAGCTTCCAGCCTGCCGAATGTGTTGACTGACGAATGGCGTGCCGCGTTGCCAAGCTTTATGCCGCAAGACACCCTCAATTTAGGGCTAGACCTGCAAGGGGGCAGCCACTTGGTGTTGCAGGTGGATACCGCCGCCGTGGTGGCCCGTGCGTATGAAAATGCCGAAGATGCCCTGCGTCGCCAATTGCGCGAGGCCAATGTGGGTTACACCGCCCTGCGGGCGCAGCCAAACGGCGTGTTGCTCACACTGCGCGATGCGGCGCAACTGGATGCCGCGCGCGCGGCCATCAACGCCATTGGCGGCCTGATGCTGACCGAGGTGGCAGGGCAAACCATGGGCCAAACTATGGTGGTGCTGACTGAAACCGAACAAAACCAATTGGCCGATACCGCCGTGCGCCAAACCGTGGAAGTGCTGCGGACAAGGGTGGATGCCTTTGGCGTGGCCGAGCCGCTGATTCAGCGCCAAGGCAGCGACCGTGTGATTGTGGAATTGCCTGGTATTGACGATGTGGAGCGCGCCAAAAATGCCATTGGTAAAACCGCCCAACTCACCTTCCACTTGGTGAACGGCAGCGCTGACCCTAGCAATCCTTTAGCCTTGCCTGCTGGGCATATGGTGATGGAGGAGGAGGGTACTGGCGGCGTGAATTATCCCATTGTGGTGGTGAAACGCCCAGCCCTCACGGGCGAAAACCTGACGCGCGCGGGCGCCAGCTTCGACCAAATGAATCAACCTGCCGTGGATATTGCGTTTGATAGCAAAGGCACGCGCATTTTTGGCCAGTTGAGTACCGAAAATGTGGGCCGCCGCTTTGCCATTGTGCTCGATGGCACGGTGCTGTCTGCCCCCGTCTTCCGTGAGGCCATACTGGGCGGCCGCGCGCAAATTAGCGGTAACTTTAATGTGCAAGAAAGCCAAGATTTGGCGACCTTGCTCAACGCTGGCGCCTTGCCAGCGCCTGTGACGGTGGTGGAAGAGCGCACCATTGGCCCAAGCCTAGGGGCTGATAGCATCAGCGCAGGCATGATGACCTGCGTGGTAGGTTTAGGCTTAGTGTTTGTTTTTATGGTGATTTTCTATGGCGTGTTTGGCGTAATGGCCGATGTGGCGCTCATCTTCAACCTCACCATTTTGTTGGCGGTGATGACGGGTTTGGGCTTTACCCTGACGCTACCGGGTATTGCCGGTATTGTACTGACGATTGGGATGGCGGTGGACGCTAACGTGTTGATTTTTGAACGTATTCGTGAAGAAACTGCCAAAGGTGCCAAAGCCTACGCCGCCCTCACCAAAGGCTTTGAAGGCGCCTTGGCCACCATTTGGGACGCGAACTTGACCACGTTGGTTGCCGCTATCATTTTGTTTTTATTGGGAACTGGCCCTGTGAAAGGCTTTGCTGTTACGCTCACCATTGGGATTGCCGCCTCCATGTTCACCGCCATTCTCCTCACCCGCTGGCAAATGCAAGCGTGGATGCAGCTGGCTAAACCTAAGATTTTAAAGGTGTAATTGATGAGTTTGCCCCAACGCATCGCCGCCTTCCGCACCATTCAGGCCATACCTTACCGTGTTCCTGTAACACTTGAAGAAGCTTATGTAAATAATTGTTCTTGTTCAGGAAAATCTGAAAAATTTTCAGGAATATTGGCAGGTTTGGGCTTGCAAACGCGCCAGCGCCTATGTGTGTTTAAGTGGGACGAGCGGATTATTCCGCGCCCGATTATGGCCGAGTATCACGATGAAAAAGGTGTGGAGATTCATCAGTTTACGGAAGTTTTGGTGCCTGAACATGGCAACTGGGTGGTGGCCGACCCCACATGGGATGCGCCGCTGGCCGTGCGGGGCTTCCCCGTGCCAGAATGGGACGGCCTGACCAGCACGCCACTTGCGGTGAAGTCATTGAAAATATTAGAATTATCAGAGAGTGACGCGCTGCTAGAACACTACCGCATGCACAAAAGCGGAACGGAAATGTACTTGCAAAATAACTATTTGTTTTTTAATGGGTTTAATGCGTGGCTGACCAGCATCAGAGAGGGAAAATAAACATGGCACTGCAACTGATTTCGAACACACTCAACCTCAATTTTATGGGGTTTAGATGGTATGCAATTGCATTCAGCGTCATCAGCATTTTTATCACAGGTGGGTTGCTGGCCACCAAAGGTTTAAACCTTGGGGTAGATTTTGCAGGCGGCGCGTTGGTGCAAATTCAAACGCCCGCAAAGGCCGATATTGGGCAATTGCGCCAAGCCCTGAGCGCTGGCGGGTTGGCAAGTGTGACCCTGCAAGCCTATGGCAACGAGAACGAAGTGATTGTGCGGATGCCCGCCGAAAGTGGCAGTGAATTGCAAGAAAAATCGAACCAAATCAAAAACTTAATGGCGCCTGTGGCGGGCGAAGTGGTGGTGCGCCGCGTGGAATATGTGGGCCCGCAAATTGGCGAAGAACTGCGCCGCGATGGCGTGCTGGCCGTGGCTTTGGCATTGCTGGCCATTATGATATATGTGAGCGCGCGGTTTGAAATGCGCTATGGCGTGGGGGCGTTGGTGTCGCTGTTCCATGATGTAACTTTGACGGTGGGCGTCATTTCTCTCTTACAGATGGAGGTGAATATGACGGTTTTGGCCGCGATTTTGACCATTATTGGGTACTCGCTCAACGATACGATTGTGATTTTTGACTTTTTGCGTGAAGACCGCCGCAAGCAGAAAAAAGCGCCTTTGTTGAATGTGATGAACGAAAGCCTGAACCGCACGCTGAGCCGCACGCTCATGACAGGTATGACCACCTTGGTGGTGCTGCTGGTGATGTACATTTGGGGTGGCGAAACCTTGGAAGGCTTTGCGTTTACGCTGTTGCTGGGCGTGGTGCTGGGCACCTATTCCAGCATTTTTGTGGCGTGCCCCACGGTGTTGCTGATGGAAAACTATTACCAACGCATGGCTGCCGAACGCGAAAAGGAAGGCAAGACAACGGCTTAAACTTGCGTTATGCTTTTCTTAAAATAAAGGACAATTCCATGACCCTAGAACTGCCCCCATTGCCCTATGCCTACGAAGCGTTGCAGCCGTATATGAGCCGCGAAACCTTGGAATACCACCACGATAAGCACCACATGGCCTATGTGACCCAAGGCAATAAATTGGCCGAAGAAGCAGGGTTAAGCGGCAAAAGTGTGGAAGACTTGATGCACGCCAGCTTTGGCAAAAATGCGCCGTTGTTCAACAACGCGGGCCAGCATTTTAACCACCTGCATTTTTGGCAGTGGCTGAAACCCAACGGCGGCGGCAACAAACTGCCTGCCGCGTTGGCCAGCAAGGTGGAGCAAGAGTTGGGTGGGTTTGATGCGTTTCGGGCCAGTTTTATCCAAGCGGGTATGACGCAGTTTGGCAGTGGCTGGTGCTGGCTGGCCTTGAAAAATGGCAAGCTGGAAGTGATGAAAACCCCCAATGGTGAAAACCCCTTGATGCATGGCGCTACCCCACTTTTGGGTTGCGATGTGTGGGAGCACAGCTATTATATTGACTACCGCAACGCCCGCCAAAAATACCTTGAAGCCTTTATGGACAACATGGTGAACTGGGACTATGTGGCGCACCTGTTTGAAACTGCAAGCAAAAAAGGACTGAGCGCGTAACATGAAAAAACTCCTTGCCGCCGCACTGATGATGTTTGCCACCCAAGCCTTTGCGCTTGACCGCGAAACCGAGCAGTATTTGCAACGCTATGACCAATTGATTCAACGCGTGCAGCAAGAAAATGACCGGTTGCTGAAGCAGATTGATGAGAATCGGCGCGTGATTGGTGATATGGCGCTGGAACAAGATGCTTTAAAAAAGCAGGTGGAAATGCTTTCGGACAGCTTGCAAACCACGCAAAATTTGGAAGTGAACAACTTAAAGGCCAGCCAGCAGAAAATTTTCAACGACATTGCGTTACTCAACTGGGGCACGGAAAAGCGCGACTGCCCCGGCATTGGCCACCACCAACAAATTGGCGTGGCCAAAAGCCCCGATGGCGCCAAAACCTTGCGTTATTTGTGCTTTGATGGCCGCGCCCTGCACTTGGGCACGGAGCTGAACAGTGTGCCTGAGGTGGTGGAGTAGGGCTTTGTTTGCTTATAAAAAGGCCGCTTAGGCGGCCTTTTTGTTTTTCAGCAGGGGTTTGAGGAATTTGGCCGTGTGGCTGGCGGGGTTTTGTGCCACCTGTTCGGGGGTGCCCGTGGCAATCACTTCGCCACCGCCACTGCCGCCTTCAGGGCCAATGTCGATGAGGTAGTCGGCGGTTTTGATGACGTCGAGGTTGTGCTCAATGACCACCATGGTGTTGCCCGCGTCCACCAATTTGTGCAGCACTTTGAGCAGTTGCTCAATATCGGCAAAGTGCAGGCCGGTGGTGGGTTCGTCGAGGATATACAAGGTTTTACCACTGGCAATTTTGGCGAGTTCCTTGGCCAATTTGATGCGCTGTGCTTCGCCGCCCGAAAGTTGGGTGGCGGGCTGGCCGAGGCGAATATAAGAAAGCCCCACGTCCATCATGGTTTGCAGGCGGCGGCGAATGGGGGGCATGCTCTCGAAAAAGGCGCAGGCTTCTTCCACGGGCATGTTCAACACGTCGGCAATGTTTTTGCCTTTATAGCGCACTTGCAGGGTTTCGTTATTAAAGCGTTGGCCTTTGCAGACTTCGCACGGTACATACACATCGGGCAAAAAGTGCATTTCTACGGTTATCACGCCGTCGCCCTCGCAGGCTTCGCAGCGGCCGCCCTTCACGTTAAAGCTAAAGCGGCCTGCTTTGTAGCCTCGGGCTTGCGATTCAGGCAGTTCGGTGAACCAATCGCGAATGGAGCCGTACAGGCCCGTATAAGTGGCGGGGTTGCTGCGCGGGGTGCGGCCAATGGGCGATTGGTCGATGTTCACCAGCTTATCAAAATGCTCTAATCCGCTGATGGTGTCGTGCGCGGCAATGGGTTCTTTGCCGTTGTTCAAGCGGGCATCGAGGGCGTTGTGGAGGGTATCCATCACCAAGGTGGATTTACCGCTGCCGCTGACACCCGTGACGCAGGTCATGATGCCGACGGGGAAGCTGGCGTCGACGCCTTTCAGGTTGTTGCCGCGGGCGCCATGAATGGTGAGGGCCGCGGTGCCTGCTTTGCGGCGCTGGCTGGGCACTTTGATGCCGCGCTTGCCTGTGAGGAACTGCCCTGTAATGCTTTCTGGCACCAAAGCCACCGTTTCGGCGGTGCCTTGGGCGATGACGTGGCCGCCGTGTTCGCCAGCACCTGGGCCAATGTCTATCAAATGGTCGGCTTGGCGAATGGCGTCTTCATCGTGCTCCACCACAATCACGGTGTTGTCTAAATCGCGCAGTTTGTGGAGGGTTTCCAGCAGGCGTTGGTTATCGCGCTGGTGCAGGCCAATGCTGGGTTCATCCAGCACATACAGCACCCCCGTAAGGCCGCTGCCAATTTGCGAGGCGAGGCGAATACGCTGGCTTTCGCCGCCAGAGAGCGTGCCGCTGGTGCGCGAAAGCGACAGATAACCCAAGCCCACATGGGCCAAAAAGCCCAAGCGTGCCTCCACTTCTCGCACAATGGGGGCGGCAATTTGGGCCGAGGCACCTTTTAGGTTTTGGCCAATGGCGCGGATTTCTTCCAGCGCATCGTCAATGCTGAGGGCGCAAAAGTATTGAATGTTATGGCCATTGACGCGTACGGACAGGGCGTTGTTGTTCAGGCGAGCACCGCCGCAGTCGGGGCAGGGGTGGCCGCTGCGGTAGCGGTTCAGGTCGTCTCTATCATACGGGCTTTTGCTGTCGTCCCAGCGGCGTTGGAGAATGTTGACAATGCCATCGTAAGTTTTTTTAGTTTTGTAAGTGGCTTTGCCACCATCGAACATAAACTCAATTTCCTCGTCACCGCTGCCATGCAGCAACATATCGCGGGTGGTTTCGGGCAGTTTGTGCCATGGGGTATCCAAGCTCAGGCCGTAATGTTTGCCCAAGGCTTTCAGGTAGTATTCGCCCGTGCGTTGGCCTTTCCACGGGTGGAGGGCACCTTGGTTGAGGGTGAGGCGGTCGTCGGGCACAATCAGGGTGGGGTCGAAGCGGATTTGCTCGCCCAGACCGTCGCACCCTTGGCAGGCACCAAACGGGCTGTTGAAGCTGAACAGGCGCGGCTCGGGCGTATACCCCGTGCCGCATTTGGGGCAGGCGTGTTTTTCCGAGAACAGCAGGGGGGCGGGCGCTTTGTCGCCATCTTGCGCCAAAGCCTCAATCTCCACTAAGCCGTCGGCCAGCTTGAGGGCGTTTTCCAAACTTTCGGCCATGCGGCTGCGGTTGTCGTCCTTCAGCACCAGCCTATCTACGGCCACGGCCACATCGTGCTTCAGCTTTTTATCCAGCGTGGGCGCGTCTTCTATAGCATAAACCTGCCCGTTGATTTTCACGCGGGTAAAGCCCTGCTGCTGCCACGCTTGAATATCCTTTTTATATTCGCCTTTGCGGCCACGCACCACGGGGGCTAGAATCATCAGACGCGTGCCTTCAGGCCATTCCGCATAAATATGCGCCACCATTTGCTGTACGGCCAAGCCCGTAATGGGTGTATTGGGGTGGTTGGGGCAGTAGGGCGTGCCTGCGTTGGCGTACATCAGGCGCAGGTAGTCGTAAATTTCGGTCACCGTGCCCACGGTACTGCGCGGGTTTTTGTGGGTGGTTTTTTGCTCAATGGCGATGGCGGGGGCGAGGCCTTCAATGCGGTCGACATCGGGCTTGGTGGTCATGTTCAAAAATTGGCGGGCGTAGGCCGATAAACTTTCCACATAACGGCGTTGGCCTTCGGCATAAATGGTATCGAAGGCGAGGCTGCTCTTGCCGCTACCTGATACGCCCGTAATGACGGTGAGCGTTTTTTTGGGGATATCGAGGGAAATGTTTTTCAGGTTATGTTCGCGGGCGCCGTGGATGCGAATGTGGGTGGTGGCGTCAATTTTGGTGGATTTTTGCGTCATGGACATGGTTATAGCGTGAAGATGTACGATGCGCAACAGAAAAGTGTAACAATAATAAACCTTTTGCTAAAATGGGTTTACAGGGCCGGTTCTGTTTGGTATACATACGGTATAACTAGAAACACATCTGGAGAATATCCATGGACATTTTTCAAGTGAATGGCAACTTGTTTGCTGCGGCGGCAAAGCTGCTGAATGCGGAGGTTGATAGCTTTGGCCATGATGGCAACAGCTATTATGCCGCTGTGGGGCAGGTGAAGTTTTACCTATCGCCCGAACAGTTGGCAGAGCTGCAGGCCGAGAAAAAGCTGATGGCTGAAGCAAAACCTGCAGGCATTGGCGGTGAGATTCTGCCAAAGCCCAATGGCGGTCTGGATATTGTGCTGACCACTGGTGAGCGCGTGGATCTGGAAGGGTATTTGATCCTACTCAATTTGGAGAAACCTGCCCGCCTCAACTAAGCCCCTTACGGCCAACGCCCCCAACCATGTGGTTGGGGGCGTTGGTGTTTGGGGTGGTTAGGGCTTGATGGGAGTGATGGCTGAGCTGCCGTCGAACTTGCAGCTGACCTCGAACTTGAGAGGCTGCTTGGCAAACAGCGTGCTCTGCTTCCACATATCCCACCCCAGCACCACCAACGAGCAGATGATGAGCGCCATCAGCCACAGGGGCTGAAAATCGCGGATGGGGCTGTAACCTGGCTCCATCTCGCGGAAAAGGTAGCCCACCGTACCATAGCGCCACGCAAACCATGTGAAGCCTGGTACGAAGATGACCGAAGCGATGATGAGGTTCAGCTTGGCTGCCGTGAGGCTGGGGTAATGCTGAATGTTCAGCATGCCGAAGAAAAACCACTCGCTGAACTCGTTGAACTTGCCGTTAGTGATGTGCAGGGTGAGCAGCTCACCAATGACAAACAAGCCAGCTACCACGCCCAGCGCCAAAGTAATACGCAGAAAGGGGTAGAGGTTGGCCAGCCACCATGCGCCTGGCGGTTTCGGTTCCATAATGTTCTCCATTAAGAGAGGGTGAAGTTACAAAGTGTTCCCAAGCCCAACGGGCAAGGTGGTGTGTATGTATGCAATTTATCGTGCTGTGTCAAGGGGCAGGGGGCTTGTGTTGCAGAATAAACCCTTGCATAATGCGCAAAATGTAATGGGGAGAGAAGACAATGTCTGTCAATAAAGTGATTTTAGTGGGTAATTTGGGCCGTGACCCTGAGATTCGGCGCACGGGCGATGGCAAAGCTGTGGCCAACTTAAACCTTGCCACCACCGATAAGTGGAAAGACAAAAGCGGCGAACGCCAAGAAAAAACCGAATGGCACCGCGTGGTGGTGTGGGGGCCTTCTGCCGAATTTGCTGAAAAATACATGAAAAAAGGCGACAGCGCCTACATTGAAGGCCGCTTAGAAACCCGCAAGTGGACCGACAAAGAAGGCCAAGAAAAGTACACCACCGAGATTGTGGTAGATGGCATGCGCGGCACGTTGCAATCGCTCGGCAGCCGTGGTGGCAGCAGCCAAGGTGGTGGTGGCCGTGACGACGCGGGCGACCAACGCCAAGAAAGCTATGCCGCCAAACCCAATACGGGCACCGCGAAAAAAATATCTGATGACGCGCCGTTTGATGACGAGATTCCGTTTTAATGACGTGTCAAACCCTTGTTTGTATTGGCGATAGCCTTGTTGCAGGCGATGAAAGGATTGTTAGAAAGAAGATTGATTTTGATGCTCTTTCAATCCCAGATTTGCTGAGCATTAATGCACAAACGCTTCATGAACTTCGTCAACGCCAAGTTATTCGTAGTGCAAATAAACCAGTTGGAGATTTTGCCGAGTACCTTTTCTGTAAAGCTTTTGGTTGGGAAATGACAGGTAATTCCCAACTTGGATATGATGCTAAGGATAGTAAGGGGATTCGTTATCAAATCAAATCACGTCTGCTTGTTAACAATAACCATAGCGAACGCCAATTGAGCGCTCTCCGCAATCTTGACAGGCGCCATTTTGACTTTATTGCGGGCGTGTTATTTTTGCATGATTATTCAATTTACAAGGCAGCACTCATACCTTATCAAATCATCATTGACTGTAATCCTTATTTTACGCAGCATACCAACAGTCATATTTTTTATCTCAGGGATTCTGTTTGGGAAATACCAGGGGTACGCGATGTCACAGAAGAATTAAAGTTTACAGCATTAAATTTATAGATAAGTCAAATGAACTTCCAAGGCGCTCCTCTCCAAGTCCTCACCCTTGTTTATTTGCGGGTGAATGGGCGGGTGCTGATGCTGAAACGCGCGGCGGATAAGAAAATTCTGCCCAATGCGGTTTCGGCACCCGGTGGCAAGGTAGAGCCCGGAGAGGATATTTATAGCGCAGCGGTGCGGGAGTATGAGGAGGAGACGGGGCTGACCCCTTTAGCCCTCAATTTACGCGGCAGTTATACCTTTACCACCAGTGACCCATACAACCCTGCGGGCGTGATTTATATTTTTACGGCGGAAGCCTTCCGCGGCACGTTTAACCCCGTAAGCCCCGATGGCGCGTTGAACTGGCTGACGCCTGAAGAGATTATGGCCAACCCCGCCGTGATGGCCGACCATAAAGTGTTTTTAGAGCCTATTTTGAACGGCACCAGCCATGTGTGCTGCATGGGCCAGTGGCGTAAGGAAGACAATGGCAGCTTTACCCTGTTGCAATGGGCTGACAGTGCAGCGTATTATGCGGAGAGAACCTGCCAACAGGAGCAAGCGGCATGATACAGACGCCTCTTCCTACCCCAACCTCTGCCCCTAAAGCAGAAAACCATGGCCTGCTGGGCAAGCTGCGTAACATTTTTTTAACGGGTATTTTGGTGACGGCGCCCGCAGTGTTGACCGGCTATTTTTTATACAGTTTGGTGACGTGGTTAGACGGGCTATTGAGCGGCCTGTTGCCTGATGAATTCTCTAGCCAAGCCATGCTGGGCACCCATGTGTATGGCAGCGGTTTGGTAGCTGGTTTGGTGGTGGTGATGCTGGCAGGCTTGCTCACCCGCAACTTTATAGGCCGCTGGTTGGTACGGGTGTGGGAAGATGTGCTGGATCGTATTCCTGTGGTGCGCAGTGTGTACAGCGCTTTTAAGCAGGTGCTAGAAACGGTGACGGTGAACAACACCGAGGCGTTCCGCGAAGTGGTGCTGTTCGAGTTCCCCCGCAAAGGCATTTGGGCCATTGGGTTTGTGACGGGCACCACCAAAGGGCAGGTGCAAACGCTGACTGATGACGAAGTGGTGAATGTGTTTTTCCCCACCACTCCCAACCCCACCAGCGGCTTTTTGCTGTTTGTGCCACGGAAAGATTTGGTGAAGCTGGATATGACCATTGAACAAGGGCTGAAGTTGGTGATTTCTGGCGGCATTATTACGCCGCAGGCTGCTGGCAGTGCTGCTAAAAAGGGAGCCAAACGCCGTGGCTAAGCTGGCTATTCATACCGCCGTGTTTGCGTTATTGGAGCAAAATGGGAAATTTTGTGCTTTGCGCCGTGCCAATACGGGCTGGGCTGATGGCAAGCTGACCCTGCCCAGTGGCCATATTGAAGCCTATGAACGCCCGACCGTGGCTGTGATGCGCGAAGTGCTGGAAGAAGTGGGCGTGGTGGTGAAGCCTGCCGAGGTGGAGCTGATTCATAGCCAATATTTTTTTGAAGATGAGGCCGGTGGCGACCATTACGCCAATTACTATTTTAAATGCCACCGGTGGGAAGGAACCCCCCATAATGCCGAGCCTGCTAAAGCCAGCGAGCTGCTGTGGTTGCCTATAGGCGAAGATGCTGAACTGGTGCGGCCTGTGAATCTGTTTATCCGCGCCTATGCACATAACGAAATGTATACCGAGTGTGTGATGGAAAAAGGCGTTGCGCCATAATGTGGTTATCAAAAACGCCCACCTTACGGTGGGCGCAGCTTAGGCCAGTTTTACCACTGCCAGCAGCACAAGGCTGGCTATGGTGAAGGTGATTGCGAGAAAGCGCATCAGTTTGCGCAGCTCTGCAAGTTCTTGCGCTCTTTGGTCGGGGGTGAGGGCGTTGATGCGCCGTTCTTCCCGCAGTTCGGCTAGTTTCATAGAAAACTCAAACATAAGCGGAGGTTCCTTCTAAACGTGAGGGGGTGAGCTAAAAATATAGCCTAAACCCTTGACGTATGCAAGCGGGCGGCCTATATATGCGGTACGAGAGGGCCGAGGGGGGTCCTTTTTAAGAAGGAAATTCGGATTTAACTATCTGAAAGTAAAGGAAAATACCATGAGCATCGCCAAAAGTATGAAGTTTATGCGCGACGTGAAAAGTGAAGCGGGTAAGGTGACATGGCCAAGCCTTGCCGATACCCGTGTGATGACGCTGATGGTGTTTGTGCTGGTGGTGATTGTTTCTATTTACCTGATGTTGGTAGATATGGCCATTACTGTGAGCATGAACTGGATTTTGGGCGTTTAATATTTTACAATTTGACCGATAACGAAAAGAAAGAGCACCTCATGGCAACTGCGACCAAAACCAAAGCCAAAAAATCTGCCCCTAAAGCTGGCCCCAAAGCCGCGCGCGCTAAAGCCGAAGCGGCTGAGGTGAAAAAAGTTTCCACCAAATCGGTGAAGGCCAAGGCACCCAAAGCCAAAAGCCTCAAGGTAAAAGCTGCCAAACTGAAGGCTGAGAAAATTAAAAAAGGCGCCCACGAGGTGAATTTGGAGAGCTTGGTGAGCCGCGTGCCCGTGCGCCCATTGCCCGCCGATGCCAAGTTCCGCTGGTATGTGGTGCAAACCCAAAGCAACTACGAGAAGCGCGTGCAGAGCTTGATTCGTGAGCAGCGCCTGCTGCAAGGGATGCAAAATCTCATCGAGGAAATTCTCATTCCCGTTGAAAAAGTGACTGAAATTAAAAAAGGCCAAAAAGTGGATACTGACCGCAAGTTCTTCCCCGGCTATGTGCTGGTGAAGTGCGTGATGAGCGATGATGTGTGGCACTTGATTAAAAGTATCCCTCACATTACCAGCTTTATTGGTGCCGAGCATGGCCGCAAGCCTTTGCCCATTAGCAACAAAGAAGCCGAGAACATTCTGCGCCAAATGAGCGAAGGGGTAGACACCCCCACCAGCGGTATTGTGTTTGAAGTGGGTGAGAATGTGCGCGTGATTGATGGGCCATTCAACAGCTTCCAAGGCACGGTGGATATGGTGGAAGACGACAAACAGCGCCTGCGCGTGAGTGTGTCTATCTTTGGCCGCGCTACCCCCATTGATTTGGAATACAAACAGGTGGAAAAAGTCTAACCTGTGCAGGTTGCAAAAAAAGCGGGAGTGCCCGCTTTTTTTGTGCTTTTTTATGCGTCACCCCTTTCATAAAGTTACAAATTCTTTTACCTTGTGGGCAATGGATGATGTCACCAACCTGTTTCAGCGTAACCGTAGCCCCAAAGGGCAAAAACCCGCACGCCGCTGGTGGCCATGGCCTTGGTGGGTTAAAGCCTTGCTGGGCCTGATGTTGGTGGCGGGCATTTGTGCCCTGATTGCTTTATGGATGGTGTATAACCACTACGCCCGCCAATTGCCCGATGTGCATACGCTGGCGGAATATCGCCCCAGCCTGATTACCAAAATTTATGACGCCGATGGCCAAGTGCTGAGCGAATATGCCCGCGAGCGCCGCATTTACACGCCCATTCGTGATATTCCGCAAGATGTGATTAACGCCTATTTGGCCGCGGAAGATACAGGGTTTTACAGCCACAATGGCTTTGATATGAAAGCCATTGTGCGCGCTATGTTGGTGAACCTGCTCACCAACCGCATGCAGGGGGCTAGTACCATTACGCAGCAGGTGGCTAAAACCTTTTTGCTTTCCAGCGAGCGCACCTATACCCGCAAAATTAAAGAGATTATTCTGAGCCGCCGCATTGAAGCAACGCTCAGCAAAGACCAAATTTTAGAATTGTATTTGAACCAAATTTATTTGGGGAATGGGGCCTATGGCGTGACGGCGGCTGCCCGCACCTATTTTAACAAAGACTTGACCGAGCTGACCATTGGCGAGCGCGCTTTGCTGGCGGGCCTGCCTAAAGCGCCCAGCCGCTATAACCCTGTCAGCAACCCCCAACGTGCCCAAGCGCGGCGCGATGTGGTGGTGCGCCGCATGGAAACCGAAGGGTTTATTAGCGCTACCGATGCCGATGCCACCATTGCTACCCCCTTGGAAATTGCCCCCACAGCCTTGGAACAAACCCGCATTGCCCCCCACTTTAGCGAGCTGGTGCGCCGCGAAGTGCTGCAAACGTACGATGAAGATGCGCTGTATAATGGCGGGTTGAAAATTCATACCACGCTTGACCTCGATATTCAAAAAACCGCTGAACAAGCCTTATATGAAGGCCTGCGCGTGTATGACCGCCGCCATGGCTGGCGTGGCCCCTTAGGCCGCCTGCCGCTATTGGTCAATTGGCAGCAAGACTTGCTGCAAGAGGCGGGCAAATGGCAGGAATATCATCGGGCAGGGGCGGTAGCTGTGGTGCTGGAAGTGACCGCCAATAGCGCCAAAATTGGCCTGCCTGATGGCACCGAAGGTACCATTGCCTTGGCCGATATGGCATGGGCACGGGCTTACAAAACGCCCGATAGCGTGGGCCCCAGTGTTAAAAAAGTGGCCGATGTGCTGGCGGTGGGCGATGTGATTTTCACCAAAGCCAACAAAGATGGCGGTTATATGCTGGAACAGCTCCCCGCTGTGCAAGGGGCGGTGGTGGCCATGGATGCCCGCACGGGTGCCGTGCGCGCCATGGTGGGTGGCCTTGGCGATGGCGAAGGATATAACCGCGCCGTGCAGGCCAAGCGGCAACCCGGCTCCTCATTTAAACCTATTGTGTATGCGACAGCCATGGAGCAGGGGTATACGCCTGCCAGCATTATGCTCGATGCGCCTGTGGTATTTCGTAACGGCGATCAATCGTGGAAGCCCAGCAACTATACCGAGCGCATTTATGGCCCTTCCACCTTGCGGCGCGGGTTGGAGCAATCGCGCAACCTTATTACCATTCGCTTGGCGCAAGATGTGGGGCTGAGCAATGTGGTGCGCATGGCCGACCGCTTTGGCCTTTCTGGCCTGAGCCACAGCGACTTGGCTGTGGCCTTGGGTACAGGCAGCTTTACGTTGTATGACATGGTGGGGGCTTACACCATTTTCCCTAACCAAGGGTTGAAAGTGGCGCCGTATTTTATCAGCCGTATTCAAGACGGTACGGGGCAAAGCGTGTATCGGCAAAATGGCTTGTGCACCGAATGCCAACCCAGTGGCGGCGGCTATGCCCACACCACCCCGCCTGTGCCACAGGTGAAAGGCCGCCGCGTGCTCAGCCCCCAAGTGGCCTACCAAATGACGAGCATGATGCAAGGTGTCATTCAACGCGGTACGGCACGGTCTATCAACACCCTAGGCCGCCCTGTGGCTGGTAAAACGGGTACCACCAACGATTATAAAGACGCCTGGTTTATCGGCTACACCCCCAGCGTGGTGTTAGGCGTGTGGATTGGCTTTGACCAACCCCAAAGCCTTGGCAAAGGCGAGGCAGGTGGCACGGTAGCCGCCCCCATTTGGAAAGGCATTATGGAGCGCACCTTAAAAGGGACGCCCACCGAGGTGTTCCAAGTGCCAGAAGGCGTGACCTTTGTGAAAATTGATGCCGACACAGGCACGTTGCCGACACCTAGCAGCAACAACACCCTGACCGAAGTGTTTATTGAAGGCACCGAACCCCAAAGCTATGGCACCGGCGGCGGCCTTACCCCCGTGGGCGAAGATGATGTGACGACGTACGGGTTGTATTGATGATAGGGCATACTGCCATGCTTGAACCGCACCTGCAAATGTGGCTAGGGTTGCTGGCGTCCGTATTGGCATTGGTGTGTTATGTGCCCTACTATATTGGCATTTTTGCAGGGCGGGTAAAGCCCCACCTTTATACCTATGTGGTGTGGACCTTGGTTTCTACCATTGCCGTTGCAGGCGGCGTTGCCTCTGGC
The DNA here is from genome assembly GCA_049297755.1 of Alphaproteobacteria bacterium. GTDB lineage: Bacteria > Pseudomonadota > Alphaproteobacteria > UBA2136 > JAPPOO01 > JBAQUW01. Next base: position 1,903 of record JBAQUW010000197.1, on the reverse strand, counting down.
GGCGGCCCAGGCATGTGGAGCCTGATTCTTTCCACCCTGCTATGCGCGGGCGTTATTGTACTTTGCCCCCGCTATGGCACCAAAGATATTACAGCAACCGATAAAGCATTCGGTGGCTTAGCTATCGTGTCTGTTATTCCGTGGCTATTAACTAAAGATCCAACTTTTTCCGTGGTGTTGGCCACACTCATCGAAATTCTTGGCGCCATTCCCACCTACCGCAAAACATGGCATGCGCCCGATACAGAATCGCTCTCCTCTTGGTCTATCAATGTGGTCAAACATGTCCTCACCATTCCAGCAATGGCAACGCTTTCTGTTGCCACCATCTTTTACCCCATAGCCATGGTGGCCATGAATTTAACGTTGGTGCTTATTATTCTCTACCGTAGAACAAGAATACCCCGCAGGGCTGAGTAGTGCGGGCTTGGAAGCCTCTTTTGGAAAAAATTGCCCGAAGGGCTTATTGGAGCGGGTAAGGGGAACCGAAGCTTGCGAGCTACCCCTTTCCACCAGTCTACCCCGATAGGGGTTAATTGGAGCGGGTAAGGGGAATCGAACCCCTCTCATTAGCTTGGAAGGCTAAGGCATTACCACTATGCTATACCCGCGTGGGGGTGGCTTGAGGCTTGGGGAAATTCTAGTAGTCCGCGCTGCAAATGTGTATGGTCTGCGCTTCCGTTCCTCACGTACTTACCTGTACGCTGCGGTACGGTTCTCGCCCAGCCCCATTTTCGCAGTCGGCCTACCGAATTTGCGTGTGCCCAACGGGTAGGTTATAAAGGATTGCTCCCCTCTTTGGCAACTACAGAATCAGCAGAATAAACAAAAGAATGGCCACGCCCACGGCAACAGTAGCGGTAGGGTTTTCTAAATACTTCTCTTTCAGGGTGCTGCTGGCAGTGCTGTAGGCTTCTTCGGCTTTGCGTGCCAAATCATGCTCTTCTAGCGCCTCAATGCGCTCTTCAAGGGCGTCAAGGTCGGCGCGGAGCTTGTCCATTTCAGCACCCTCACTTGTGTGAGCCGTGCTGCTGATGGTTGTTTTGGAAGATTTTTTAGCTGCTGGTTTGGTGGTTTTTGCCATAGAACGCCCTCTTACTTTCGGCTTTATTCTATGCGGATAAAGAGTGTTTGACAAATAGAAACGAAGCGCGTAAAACCCGCACTACGCAAACCTAAAGCGTCCCTGTCGCGGGGTGGAGCAGCCCGGTAGCTCGTCAGGCTCATAACCTGAAGGTCAGAGGTTCAAATCCTCTCCCCGCAACCAATAAAATCAAATGTTTAGCCGCCTTTCGGGCGGCTTTACTTTTTGTTGTTGCTACTCCGTCTCTCTTCTTGCATAGGAGCTGTTCAACACAAACGCCCCCGTAGGGGCGTTGGCGTAAGTACTCGCCTTAGCGTTTCGAGAACTGAGTGGCACGGCGGGCTTTGTGCTGGCCGTACTTTTTGCTTTCCACCACGCGAGGGTCGCGGGTGAGGTAGCCCAGTGATTTCAAGGTTGCGCGGTTGGCAACATCAAACGCTTGCAGGGCTTTGGCAATGCCGTGGCGCAGGGCGCCGGCTTGGCCAGACAAACCGCCACCGAGAACGGTCGCGTTAATGTCGAACCCACCCAAGCTGTTGGTGGCTTGGAACGGTTGGTTGACCACCATGCGGCTGACGGGGCGACCAAAGTAGTCTTCCAGCGTGCGGCCGTTGATGGTGATTTTGCCCTCTTTTTTGGCTTTTGAGAGCCACACACGGGCAATGGCGTTTTTACGTTTGCCTGTGGCGTAGTAGCGGCCGGCTTTTTGGTCGGCGGCTTTGATATTTTCGCGAATAGACATGTTTTTATTCCCCTAATTACTTAGCAACTTTGCCAAACACGAGTTTCAACGGCTGAGGCTGTTGAGCGGTGTGTGGG
>JBAQUW010000196.1:0-15185 GCA_049297755.1 Alphaproteobacteria bacterium | reverse complement strand
GCTGAACCATTTAGAACGCGCCACGATTCACCCCACCGAATGTGAGCCTACAGGCTTGCCCATGTGCCAACTGGGCCGCACCACGGCGGTGGTGTTTGTGGGGTTGCTTGTGTGCGCGTACCCGTTCGCACAACTGCCATTGGCCCTATTGTTAGCGGGGGTGTTAGCGCGGGCGACGGCGATGGATATGCACCTGCGGATTTTGCCCAACATTTATACCCTGCCCTTGCTGGTGGGCGGGGTGCTGGCACAAGCCATGGCAGGGCAAGGTTTAGCCAGCCTGTATGGTGTTGCCTTTGCGGCTGGCGTGGTGGGGCTGATTGCCGTGTTACATTACGCCCTCACCCGCACCTTGCCCACTTGGGGTGGCGATATGAAACTGATGCTGGCCATGGGGGCATGGCTGGGGGTTGAGGTGCTGCCGTTTGCGTTGCTGATGGCGGGACTACTCAATGTGCCACTCTTTTATTTTTTCCGCAACGGCACGCCTTATGGTTTGGGCTTGGCTTTCAGCCTCATGTTTTGGGTGTTCCAAAAAAATGCGGTAGGGGGGTTGTTAAGTGGGTTTTTCATCCCATAATGTTTTTAGAGAGCGCGGAGGAAACTCCCGCCCCTGCAGACCCCTTCTTGGAACCACGGTCGCCACGCAGGAACAATCATGATACAATCAACACAACAGGCGTTTTAAAAACGGCATATGCCGCTTTTTTAACCCGCCAAAAAAGGACAATGACAATGGTATGCTGCGCTTACCCCAACTGCACGGAAGAAGGGACATTCCCCGCCCCGCGTGACCCGCGCAACATTGGCGCGCGCCAGTACTTTTGCAAGCCCCACATTACCGAGTTCAATAAAAAGTGGAATGGGTTGGACGGCTTTAAACCCGAAGAAATTTTCTCCATGCAACACGGTGCCGCCACTTGGAACCGCCCCACTTGGAAAATGGGCGTGAATGCCGAGAAGATTCAGGGGGCATTTAAAACGGCGGATGAGTTGTTTCAGTTTTTTCGCCAACGGCAGATGAACGATGCTAAAAGCATGTTCCAAGCCAAGCCCGAAAATGCGCCCCTGCCGCCTGATGTAAAGGAAGCGTGCCGCATTTTTGATTTGGAAAACGTGACCGACACCAAAGAGTTGAAGCAAAAATACCTGCAATTGGTGAAGGAAAACCACCCTGATTTGAACCCCGAAGATGTGAAGGCGCAAGAGAGCATTAAGCGCATTAACGTGGCGTATAAAATACTGGAAGACTTTAGCAAAACGCGCGATTTAGGGCGGCGCGGGTAGGCTACCCCGTCACTTTGGCAGCGAGGGCGGCGTGGATGAAGGTATCGATTTTGCCGTCCAACACGCCTTGGGTGTCGCTGGTTTGCACGTCGGTGCGGAGGTCTTTCACCATTTGGTAGGGTTGCAGCACATAGCTACGAATTTGGTGCCCCCATGCAATATCGGTTTTGCCTGATTCTAACTTATCAAACTCGGCCTGTTGTTTGCGCAATTCCAGTTCGTACAATTTGGCCTTCAGCATATTCATGCATTTATCGCGGTTGCGGTGCTGGCTTTTATCTTCTTGGCAGCTCACCACCACGTTGGTGGGAATGTGAGTGATGCGAATGGCGCTTTCCGTTTTGTTCACGTGTTGGCCACCTGCCCCACTGGCGCGGAAGGTATCGACGCGTAAATCGGCGGGGTTAATTTCAATTTCAATTTTATCGTCTACCTCGGGGTAGGCAAACACGCTGGAAAAACTGGTGTGGCGGCGGGCATTGCTATCGAACGGCGAGATGCGCACCAAGCGGTGCACGCCGTTTTCGGTTTTGGCCAGGCCGTAGGCGTAGTCGCCTTCTATATGCAAGGTGGCGCTTTTAATGCCCGCTTCTTCGCCCGCACTTTCATCGACCAAGCTCACCTTAAACCCTTGGCGTTCCGCCCAGCGGGTGTACATGCGGAAGAGCATGTGCGCCCAGTCTTGCGATTCGGTCCCCCCTGCCCCAGCGTGAATTTCTAGGTAACAATTGTTGGCATCAACGGGGCCACCAAGCAGTGCGGTGGTTTCCATTTTTTCCACATCGGCGGCCAGTTTGGAGAGTTCTTCGCCTGCTTCTTTGAGCGTGGCGGCATCGTTCATTTCGGCCGCCAATTCAAACAAGGCAAATACGTCGTCAACGCGTTTTTCGGTGGCATCGAAGCTGTGCACGCGCTTTTCCAGCTTGCTTTTTTCCTGCATCACGGCGCGGGCTTTTTCGGCATCGGCCCACAGGGCGGGGTCTTCAGTTTGGGCAATCAGTTTTTGGAGTTCAACACGGGCAGACGCGGGGTCAAAGATGCCCCCTCAGCAGTTCCAGCGACTGCTTGATGTTATCGGCCACATGGCGTTGTTCGGGTGTCATAGGGGTTATGTAGCATAGTTTGGCGTGGGTGGGAAGGGCAACACTTGCATACAGTAATATAACATGATACAAGAACCCCCTCTACCGCAACACTTTGGAGTTTGACCATGGGCAAAATCACTGTAGTGGCATATGACTTTGAAAATGCCCGAGTATTGAGCAATTTGTTGCTCGATCGTCTCAACTACCATGACGGCTGGAGCACCTTGTGCGTGATGTCGGGCGAGCTGGTATTGCAGCGCTTGGTAAAAGGCATTCCTCACACCCGCTTGTTTTGGCACACGCCTAAAAGCCTGTATGTGGGAGGACGTAATTGCGTTGTCATTCATCGGCGCACAAAAACCATCGCCCCTCTTCTGAAGGACTTAGAGCGCCTTATGCGTAAAACCGAAAACCGCTTTGTGCGTGGTTACGCGGTGAGCCACAATTAGCCTGCCGCCCCTTCGGGGGCGGTTTTTGTTGTGTTGTACACACGCATATGGTACACAAACACACCTACCGCAACACTTTGGAGTTTGATGATGTCACATACTTCACCTTCTGTGCTGTGCCAAACACGCGGCGATTTGAACGATGTTGCGCGTGTTGTTTATCATGTACGCAACCGCTTGAATTGCACGCCTGGCTGGGTCACTTTTTGTATTCTCGACCCCAATGAGGTGCTCACCACATTGTTGAAAAAAACCAACCGCCGCTTTTTTGACGACACCTCCCCAGCTGCTGGACGTGCCGTTATTATTCAAAAGCGCTTACGTGATTGGGATAACTTTATTCGCCGTATGGAAGCGTGTTACAACATAGGCCAGTTTGAAGCCTATGGCTTTCATCTTCATTAACCACCAAGCCCCCTTGCGGGGGCTTGCGTTTTTCCAACATTCACTGTACACAAGCTCATCTGAAACTGGCAACGGAGAATTTGCCATGACCACATCTGCAACCACGTTTGACGCCGCGAAAGCCGAGAAAGCTTGCGCGATACTGGACAAACTATGGGCCGAGCGCGACAAAGCCAACCCCTTTGCGCTGGTTGGCCTTGCCGCTGAAAAGGCCAAGCTGCTGAAAGACCCGCAGCCGATGGCCTTCAACGTTCAGCTGTACAACACCATGGCTATGGTGAAGGCGCTGATACGGAGCGGCGTGCCGATTTACGATGCTTTTCGGCTGCTGCCAATGGGCATGGTGAGCGTGAAATTGCACGCCGACGCCCTTGGGCTGGATATTCCCACAGGCGAAGACGGCCACTATAGCTTTGCCTGACCTGCCCCGCCCCTTGTGGGCGGGTTTTTGTTGCGCAGGTATACATTTTAATTTATAGACACCCATCACCAGCAATGGAGATTGACCATGACTCACCGTAAAACTTTGACCACCAAAGACGCACTAAGCCTTTTGGAGGAGCAACTCAACGCCTTGCCACGCCTTGGCGGCACAGATTTGATTATCACGCCACTCATGGCCACCATATGGCAGAATATCGCTGAAGACCTGAGAACAGCGCAAAGTTTGGACACCACCATTCGTGGCTCGTTCCAAAAAGTGCGGCGCATGATTGAAGAGGGCGTGAACCTTGAGGACGCCTATATTTTGTTGCCACACGACACCTCGGCCATGATTCGCGCCCGCTTGGGGCTGATTCCGCCCCAAGTTGCGGAAGACATGCTAGCCGATGCGTTGGCCCGCAAAAAGCCATAACTGCCCCGCCCCTTGTGGGCGGGTTTTTGTTGCCTAAAACCAAGCGGTGCGGTAAACATAGCGCCTATGGGAATTCAACAGTTATATGTAGCGGCACCACGCGGGTTTTGCGCGGGGGTGCACCGGGCGGTGGAAACGCTGGAACGCGCCATTGCCTTGCACGGCACGCCCATTTATGTGCGGCACGAGATTATCCATAACACCACGGTGGTGAACGATTTTAAAGCGCGTGGGGTGGTTTTTGTGAAGGACATCAGCGAGGTGCCTGATGGGGCTGTCGCCCTATTCAGCGCCCATGGGGTGGCCCAACAGGTGGTGGACGATGCCGCCAAAAAGCAATTGCTGGCCATTGATGCCACCTGCCCGCTCGTCACCAAAGTGCACACCGAGGCCAAGCATTATGCCGCCCAAGGCACCCATATGCTGCTGATTGGCCACCGTGGCCATGTGGAAGTGCAAGGGACGATGGGGCAAGCGCCAGTGGGCAGCATGACGTTGGTGGACGGCTTGGCGGAAGCTGAAACGGTGATGCCGCCACAAACGGCACAATTGGCGCTGATTACCCAAACTACCCTTTCTGTGGACGAAACGCGGGAGATGGTGGCGGTGCTGAAGGCGCGGTTCCCCAATCTTGTCACCCCTAAAAAGGAAGACATTTGCTATGCCACGCAAAACCGGCAAGATGCCGTCAAAGCCATTGCCCCCAAGGTGGACGTGTTTTTTGTGGTGGGGAGTATCGCCAGCAGCAACAGTAACAGGTTGCGCGAAACGGCGGAACGCTATGGCGCCAAACGGGCATATTTGATTGATGGGCCAGCAGATATTACCCCCATGATGCTGGACAATGCGCAGGTGGTGGGGCTTTCCAGCGGCGCCAGTGCGCCCGAAAGTGTGGTGCAGGCCGTGATTGCCGCCCTCGCCCCCACCCACATGGAAGAAGTGGTGGCACGGCAGGAGACTATGGTGTTTCAATTGCCCAAAGAGGTGCGCCCACAAGAAGCGAGAGTAGAGATAACCCATGGATAAAGTAGATGTGTACACCGATGGCGGCTGCAGCGGCAACCCCGGCCCCGGTGGCTGGGGCGCCATTGTGATATGGAATGGTACGGAAAAGGAGCTGAGCGGCTACGCCCCCAACACCACCAACAACCGCATGGAAATGACGGCGGTGTTGGAAGCGCTCACCTTTTTAAAGCGCCATTGCCATGTGACCGTGCACACCGACAGCCAATATGTGCAAAAAGGCATGACGGAATGGCTAAAAGGCTGGAAAGCAAAAGGCTGGCGCAGCAGCACAGGCGCCGTGGCGAATGTGGATTTGTGGCAGGCGCTGGATAAAGCCGCGCAACAGCATACGGTGACGTGGACGTGGATTCGCGGCCACAGTGGGCACCCCTATAATGAACGCGCCGATAAACTGGCCGTTGCCGCCTACCAAAAGCGGGCGTAATTTAGCAAGTGTAAAGAAAGGACGGCCATGCACAATCTTTCTAACCCTGCCCCCATTCTCCGCCCCCACGGTGGCGTGATTACCAATTTGCGCAACCACTTTTTGATTGCCACCGCAGGGCTGAACGACAGCGTGTTTGAGCGCACGGTGGTATATATTTGCACCCACGATAATACGGGCGCCATGGGCATGGTGGTGAACCGCCCCATGGAAAATGTGAGCTTTATTGACATTGCCGACAGCATGGGCGTGAAGCCCCTGATTGCGAAAAAACCCACCATTTATAAAGGTGGGCCGGTGGAAACCAACCGCGGCTTTGTGATTCATACCCCTGAGTACACCCAAAAAGGCAGCGTGGCCATTGGGCCTGGTATTACGTTAAGCTCTACCGCCGACATTGTGGGCGATATTGCCAACGGCAAAGGCCCTGCCGATATGGCCTTTTGCTTAGGCTATGCCGGCTGGAAAGAAGGCCAACTGGAAGAAGAATTGGTGGACAACAACTGGCTGGTGGTGCCCGCCAGCGCCAGCCTGCTGTTTGATGTGCCCGCCAAGGAAAAATATGACTATTGCACGCAATTGTTGGGGCTGACGGCCGTCAACTTTAGCGGCATGGTGGGTGTGGCTTAAGAATTATATGCTTACTGTTGCGTGCGGCGTTGAATGTGGTGAGCCACATCGATGACCATATTGGCTTTTTCAACATAAGAGGCGATTTCTCCCAACACAAATTCTCGGGCCACGCGCAGGGCAAATTGGGTGTCAGTTTCGGTGATGGTGACTTTTGCAGGCGGGGCAACGGGAGCAAGCGGTTGAATTGTCTGATGTTGCACGGGTGGCAAGGCGGGAAGCGGGGCGCGTTGCGGCTGCATATCGAGCCCCACATACAAGCTGGGGGCAATGCCAATGCTGAGGCTTTGAGAGGGGGCTTGTGGCATAGGCACAGGGTTAAACCACAGCCACATGCCAGCGTAAGCAAGGCCTATGGCCAGTACATACAAGCCATAACGCTCGCGCCGATCTCGGGCAAGGCGTGAGGGTGGCATAACAACTGCGTAATCCATGCACTTTTTTATGCAGTGCCGCACAAATTGAGGCGTAAAAATACTGTACAGAACACCCTATTCCCCTTACTTTAAAGGGTATGCACCCTTACCCCACCACCCCCGATATGCCTGACGATTTGGCAGAAAAGCTGGCCGAGCAACGGCTAGACTTGCGCATGGTGTTGGCACTGGCGGGCGAACGCGACCTGACCGCCCGCGAGCAAGTGGTGGTGGATAAATTGAAGGGTGAGCGCGGCGAAAGCTTGTTCAGCGACATGCTTTATACCCTCACCCACAAAACCTTTCCTTCCCGCCAAGCCAAAACCATTTGGGCGGAACTGGCCACCCACCGCCAAAGTTTGGCAGAAAAACTGGGGCGCGATATGGGGCTGATGGTCTCGGCGCACGATTATTTGACCAACCGCGCAGGCATATTGAAAAACGTGAGCTTGATTGAAGAAGGCAAACTCACCACCTTGGCCGACGCCGCGGTGAACGATGGCCTGACGGGCCTGACGGAAAAGAAAACCTTTTTGAAGCGCCTGAGCGAGGAATTGGAGCGCCAGCACCGCTATGGCGGCAAACTGAGCTTATTGCTGCTGGACATTGACCACTTTAAGCGCCTGAACGATACCTTTGGCCATGCCGATGGCGACGTGGTGCTGCAACAAGTGGCCGAGATTATGCGCCAGCAAGTGCGCACGACAGACGTGGCCGCCCGCTATGGCGGCGAAGAATTTGCCATTTTGCTGACCGGTGTGGGCCTGGCCAGCGCCACTATTTTGGCCGAGCGCCTGCGCCAAGCCTTGCAACAGCACTTTGCCAACACCCCTTACAAAACCACGGCCAGCATGGGTTTAGCCGAGAGTAACCCTGCCAGCAAACTTACCGCCGATGCGTTTATTCGGCTCTCTGACAAAGAATTGTATCGGGCGAAGGAGAATGGGCGGAATCGGGTGAGTGTGATGACGGCAGGGGAAAGCGCAAGCGCCTAGCATCACGCGGTTTCCCCCGACCTGATCGGGGGTCTCGTTCATTGCCAAGCCAACCGTAAGCGCATACGCCAACGAGATCCCCGCTCAAGCAAGGCGGGGAAAACCGCGTTGAATATAAGGGGGGACGTTCATTTCCTATTATTTTTATCCGTATACGTTATTTTACTTGCGCTCTGCCTAAAAATGCAGCATGTTGCGCCGCATGAAACCCAAAAAACCCTTCGGCGGCAAGCCTTCTTCCAACCGTACCGACCGCCCCCTCCGTGGCGCGGGCGACCGTGCGCGTTCACCTAAACCTTACAGCGATAAGCCTTACCGCCTGAGCCCCGCCGAGCGTGCCGAACGCGCCAGCCGCACGCCCAGCAGCGATAAACCCCGCTATGACACCAAACCCTTTGAAGACCGCCCCCGCCGCAGCTTTGGCGACCGCCCTGCCCGCGCAGAAGGTGGCGAGCGCAAGCCCTAGGGTGACAGACCCAAGCGTTCATTCGGCGACCGCCCCGCAGGTGACCGCCCACAGCGCAGCTTTGGCGACAAGCCCCGTGGCAACTTTGGCGACCGTAAACCCTACGGCGACCGCCCTGCCCGTGCTGAAGGTGGCGAACGCCGCAGCTATACCGACCGCCCTAAACGCGACTTTGGTGACCGCCCTGCTGGCGACCGTCCACAGCGCAGCTTTGGCGAACGCAAACCGTTTGGCGACCGCCCAAAACGTGATTTTGGTGATAAGCCCCGTGGTAACTTCGGCGACCGTAAACCCTACGGCGACCGCCCCCAACGCAGCGAAGGTGGCGAGCGCAAGCCCTATGGCGACAGACCACAGCGCAGCTTTGGCGAACGCAAACCTTTTGGCGACAGACCTAAGCGTGACTTTGGCGACAAACCACGCCCTAGCTTTGGTGAACGCAAACCCTACGGCGACCGCCCCAAAAGAGACTTCGGCGGAAAAAAGTCTTTCGGGGGCCCCAAAATGGGCGCCCCAAGCCGCGCTCTAACCCGCGGTAGCGAACGCTTTGAGAGTGACGCCGAGGATGTGATTCCCACCATTTTTGAGGTGGAAATTACCCGTATTTCCGACGATGGCGAACCCTTTGCCACGGCCACTGATGCTGACATTGCCCGCACCTACCCCAATTTGCTGGTCGACCCCGCCAACCCCGCCGCTATGGGCGATAAACTGACCGTGGAAGTGGTGGGCGATGACAATGGCATCACCCTCACCCGTGTGGTGGGCAAGGTGCAGGTGGAGCGCGACTATACGTTTTTGGCCATTACGGAAGACGGCATTGCGGCCATGTCCAGCGGGTTTATTAAACCCTTCAACCGCGATTTGCAGGCCACCGACTTTGCCCTGCGCACCGGCGATGACGCTATCCCCGCTGGCAGCGTGGTGCGTGTGCGGCCCGGCAGCCGCAGCTATAATGGCCCAACACCTTGCGAATTGGTGGAAATTACCGCCAAAAGCCTGCAAGGCATGGAAAGCCTGATTGCCATTGATAACCACGGCATTGTGGTGGATTTTCCCCCCGCTGCCTTGGCCGAATGCGATAACCTGCTGGCTTTTAGCAAAAAAGAGCTAGGCCAACGCGAAGACCTGCGCAAACTGGCCATTGTGACCATCGACGGCGCCGATGCCCGCGACTTTGACGACGCCGTATGGGCCGAGCCATGGTTTGAAAGCGATGGTGGCTACGAAAACGGCTGGCATATCATTGTAGCGATTGCCGACGTGGCCTATTATGTGCGCCACAACCGCGCTTTGGACGATGCCGCCTTTTTACGCGGCAACAGCGTGTATTTCCCCGACCGCGTGGTGCCCATGTTGCCTGAGCGCCTGAGCAACGATTTATGCAGCCTGCGCCCGCACGAAGACCGCCCCGTGCTGGCCGTGCACCTGTATATTGATGGCAAAGGCAAACTGCGGAAATATGTGTTCAGCCGCGCCGTCATTCACAGCCACGCCCGCCTGACCTACGAGCAAGCGCAAGAAGCGCTTGATGGCAACCCTGATGCCACCACAACGCCTCTGCTCCACGGCCTTGGCAACCTGAAAAAAGCGGCCGATGTGCTGATGGCCGCCCGCGCTGCCCGCAATGCGCTGGATTTGGACATTGCCGAACCCCGCGTGACCATGGACGCCACAGGTACTATTCAAAAGGTAGATGCCCGCCCGCGCCTGTTCACCCACAAGCTGATTGAAGAAATGATGATTTTGGCCAACGTGGCCGCGGCAACCGCGCTGGAAACCCGCAGCCAGCCCTGCTTGTACCGCATTCACCCACAGCCCAGTTTGGAAAAAATCAACACCTTGCACACGTTGCTGAAGCAGCACAGCCTGAAAATTCAGGGCGGCAGCGAACCCAGCCAAGTGGATTTTGGCCGCCTGATTGACCAAACGCGCCAGCACCCAGCCAAAGATATGCTGATGCGCAACATTCTGCAAAGCCAACAGCAAGCAAAGTACGACCCTGAAAACTTGGGGCACTTTGGCCTCTCGCTCCAGCGCTACGCCCACTTTACCAGCCCCATTCGGCGGTATTCTGACCTGGTGGTACACCGCCACCTGATTAGTGCGTTGAAATTAGATGGCGACGGCGGCCACATGACCGAAGCCCGCTACCTGAAAAAACGCGCCGACCACCTGAACATTACCGAACGCCGCGCCCAGCAAGCGGAATGGGAGGCGCGTGACCGCCTGATTGCCCGCTTCTACGGCCAACATATTGGGCAGAAGTTTGAGGGCACGATTTTGAACGTGCTGAAATTCGGCTGCTTTGTGCGGGTGGAAAATGTGGCAGAAGGCCTGCTGCCCATGCGCATGTTGAAAGACGATTACTACATTCACAACCCCAAAACGCTGACCCTGAAAGGCGAACGCACCAAAAAAGAGTTCCGCGTTGGCCAAAAATTGGACGTGATATTGTACGAAGCCAGCCCGTTGGATGGGAAGTTGACGTTTACGTTGGGTTAAACCGCCAACGGCCCCCTTGCGGAGGCCGTTGGATTTACGCGCGGGCGATGAATATAGAACTGAGGGTCCAATCGCCCCGCAGGAGCGGCAAGTTTTCCGCCCCCAGCAAGGTAATGGTATCGCCCTGGATGACGTTAGCAGCGACGTTGAAGCCAAGCTGCCAGTCATCGGCACTGTTGCGATGCAGGTCGCACAGGTGCTGTGCCACATCGAAATGACCGCGTTCCTCCACCACTTGAATGTTGCAGAGGCGGCGGCCGCGCAGACGGGCGAGGACGTCGTCTTTGCTCAGGTTCATCACCTGAGCGATGGTCAATTTTTCCATAAGATTTTTCTCCGGTCGAGTTGCGGTAAAGCCTATGTGGGACGAAGGGCAAATCTTTTCAACCCCTACCACGATAAAAATCACCGTTTACGTTGGGTTAAACCGCCAACGGCCTGAGACATCACTCCGTTTTCCCCGACTTGATCGGGGGTCTCCGCCATATCAATGGCATTCGTTATATTTGAGGAGATCCCCGCTCAAGCACGGCGGGGAAAACCGCGTTTTATTTAACGGTCTGCCTACGTTTCCACCGTAACCCCTGCCCAAACAATAAGCCGCCCCGTTGAATTGTGCCGCAAAACAGGCTAGGCTGCGCAACATTGCCAACAAGGATTGCCAATAAGGGAAAAAGACTTGCCATGTACACCATGAAAACCGCCAAAACCAAGGCCGAAGCGCCAACCCCTGCCCCTGCGGCCCCCTTGGAAGGGCTAGATGCCACCACCGCCGCCTTTATGCGCGAGGTAGACGATGCGTTACATGAAGAAAAGCTTGCAAACCTTTGGAAAAATTCAAAATATCCGCTGATTGCAGCCCTGATAGCCCTGTTTGTGGGCGTGGCGGGTTGGCAGTTTTGGGGTACCCGTGCGGAAAAACTGGCGCAAAACAGTGCCGATGCATGGTTTCAAGTGTTGGACGATGAAAATAAGCCTGAAAACCGCCAGTTATTGGCAGCCTTGGGCGAGAAATCGGCCACGGGCGTGCAGGTGTTGGCATTGCTGAAGCAAGGCCGCGACTTGGCCACCGCAGGCAAAGCGGCAGAAGCTCAAGCGGCGTTTGAACAAGCCGTGGGGGTAGATGCACCCAAGGAATTCCAACAACTGGCCGCCCTGCACGCCGCCATGGCGCTGCTGAACACCGATGCCACGGCTGCCGAAGCCGCCTTGGTGAAACTGGACAACCCCGCCAACCCTTACCGCGCCACCACGCTGGAATTGCTGGCAGAACTGCACGAAACCAAAGGCGACAAGGCCACCGCCCTCAGCTTTTGGGAAAAACTGGGCGGTTTGCCCAACACCCCACCTACCCTGCTGGAACGCGCCGCGGCCCGTGCAGCCGATTTAAGGGCTGGGGCGGGGTTGTAGGAGTTTGTTTAAATCTGCCTTGAAAAGCAGCAGCAGGCAGGTTAGGCTCTCTGCAAAATAAGGAATAAGCGTTATGCGTTTGCAGTTTTCTCTCTTGATGCTCCTTTTACTTTCGGCCTGTGGCGGGGTGGAGCAAGACCCTGTGCTGGAAGGTACGCGCACCAATGTGTTGGGCACCGAAACCACCTTGGAACCCGATGCCACCGCCGCCAACAGCGCCATGCAATTGCCCAAAGCGGTGGAAAATAAAAACTGGCCGCAAATTTTAGGCCGCCCCGACCATGCCGTGGGGCACATTAGCCTGCCCGCCAACGTGAAGCGCGCATGGACCACCAGCGTGGGAAATTTTCATGGCCATGCGCTGACCGCCCCAGTTTCTGACGCAGGCCGTTTATTTGTGCTGGATAGCCGCCACCAAGTGACCGCTTTAGCCACCCAAACGGGCGATGAACTGTGGCAAACCAAAGTGCAGCTGACGGCGGAAAAAGGCGATGCGAGTTTTCCCGGTGGCTTGGCGGTGGCGGGCAACTATTTGTTTGTCACCACCAGTGCGGGCCAAGTGTTTGCCCTCACGGCTGATAAGGGTGAGCAGGTGTGGATGGCTGATGTCTCAGCCCCCCTGCGTGCCGCGCCCGTGCAGGCAGGTGCTTACTTGTTTATTGTGAGTCACGACAACCGCCTGTTTGCGTTGGATGTGAAAACGGGGGGCATTGTGTGGACGCATAGTGGCATTTCCGAAAACCTCTCTCTCTCCTTAGGTGGTGCTGCTGCCGTGGGCGAAGGTGCCGTGGCTGTGCCTTACACCAGCGGCGATGTGTATGTGCTGCGCGCGGCCGATGGCCAATATGCGTGGCACACCAGCCTCACCCGTGTGAGCGACCGTTTGAAAAACGGCGTGCAATCTGTCGCCGCAGCCCCTGTGATTGACCAAGGCCAACTGTTTGCCGTGAATGTGGGCGGCACGTTGGCGGCGTTCGATTTATTCACCAGCCGCCGCTTATGGCGCGCCAGCATTGCCAGCAGCCAAACGCCGTGGGTGGCAGGCAACACCGTGTTTGTGTTGGCGGAAGATGGCAAACTGCTGGCGCTGAACCGTGCCGATGGCGCCATCCGCTGGATTTCCACCTTGGCTGATTATATTCCGGAAGATGATAAAGCCACCAGCCGCTACTGGAGCGGCCCCATTTTGGCGGGTGAACGCTTGATTGTGGCGAGCAGTGACGGCTATGCCATGTCGCTCGACCCCTTAGAAGGCAGCAAAATTTTGGCCACCCGTTTGGTGGATGATGGCGTGAGTGTAGCCCCCATTGTGGTGGACAACACCCTCTACTTCCTCACCGATGGCGGTGATGTGGTGGCGTTTCGGTAGTTAGTCGGTAATATCTAGGGCGGGAGTGTCATTGTTTGCCGCTCTTGCGGCATCCTCTACCTCAACCACCACACCTAACAAACCATTCACCGCACCTAAAACTGCCCCCACCTTAGCACCTGCCCCTGGCGCCTCTGGCTCTATTAGCAGCCCAACCGTAGTTACACCTTTATCTCTACCTGCTAAATCAGTAACAACCACGTTTGCCCCGGCACCTGCCACAGCACCTGCCACGGCACCTTTGGCGGCAGCGCCGGCTACGGCTGCGGCTACGTTGCGTAAAAATGTACGTCTATCAATTGGTGTGCTCATATCGTCTTATCCTCCCCTGCACAAATGCGGCTGTGGTATAACTGACATATGGGGTGCTGCCGCCACTTTTGCAACCCCCTGCTTGACAAAACCCCGCACCACCCCCATACTGCTGTTATGGTTCGCACAGTCACCCGCACAGGTTTTTGCCGTTATTATGGCCGCTAGGTCATTGTTCATTTGTTTTTTCAGCTTTGTTCTTCTATAAATAATCACCGCCAAGGGTGTTGCAATGAATGCCCTTGTGAATGAAAGATAACTGTATGACCACCCCTACCCCTATTCCGCCCGCCATTTTGGCCGAAGCCAAACGCCAGCACGCCATCCTCAGCCACGGTGTGGCCGCCATTTACCCCAGCACGGGTGTGCATGGGCCCGATGGTTTGTTCGACAAACTGGTGCAGGCCCTGCAAGAAAACCGCCCACTGAAAATTAAGCTGGGCGCCGACCCCACACGGCCCGACCTGCACATTGGCCACGGCATTGTGCTGGAAAGTTTGAAGAAGTTTCAAGCGCTTGGCCACATGGCGCAGTTTCTTATTGGTGGCTACACCACCCGTATAGGAGACCCCACGGGCCGCAACACCACCCGCCCACCGCTGACCCCTGAGGAAATCAAAGCCAACAGCGCCACCTACATGCAGCAGGTGTTCACCGTGTTGAACAACGACCCCGCCACCGTGTGTTTGATGAATAACGAAGACTGGCTGGCCAATTTGTCGTTTGCCGACCTACTGAAACTGTGCGGCCAAGTGACTGTGGCCCAAATTATTCAGCGCGAAGACTTTGCCAACCGTTTAGCCAGCAACACCGCCATTGGCCTGCACGAATTGCTTTACCCCATTATGCAAGGCTTTGATAGCATTGCCATGGAGTGCGATATTGAGCTGGGCGGCACCGACCAAACCTTCAACTGCCTGATGGGCCGCCAGCTGATGCACGCGCGTGGCATGAGCCCCCAAATTGTCATCACCTTCCCCCTGCTGGAAGGGCTAGATGGCGTAGAAAAAATGAGCAAAAGCAAGGACAATTACATTGGCCTGGCCGAAACCCCGAACGACATGTACGGCAAAACCATGAGCATTCCCGACACGCTCATTCACCGCTGGTACGACCTGCTGACCACTGTGCCAGCAAGCGCGCGCGAGGCCGACCCTTACAAAGCCAAACGCGCCTTGGCCAAACTGATCACCGCCCGCTACCATGGTGAGGCCGAAGCCGACAAGGCTGAAGCTTACTTTACGCAGCGGTTTAGCGAGAAGAAGATGGATGTGGATGCACCCGTCATCAGCCTCACCGCTGCCGACTTAGCCCTGCCCATGGTAGACTTTTTGGTGGCGCAGGGCGCGGCCAAGTCAAAGTCAGACGCACGGCGTTTGATTGAGCAGAAGGGCGTGAAGCTTGATGGCATAGCAGTAACCGATGGCATGGCTACGTTAGCCAACCTCCTCACCACCTCCACAGCTACGCTCACTGTGGGTAAGCTGTTTATGCGTAAATTGCAAAGATAAACGCCGTCATTCCCGCGGAGGCGGGAATCTAGGAATCGG
>JBAQUW010000195.1:0-6830 GCA_049297755.1 Alphaproteobacteria bacterium | reverse complement strand
GGCATATCCACGCCAACGTGTGGATTCATAACGCCTTTATTACTGTGGGCGGTAAAAAGATGAGCAAGAGTGAAGGCAACTTCACCACCATCCGCGATGTGTTGGCCAAATTCAGCGGCACGGCCATCCGCCTATGGTTGCTGCAAACGCATTACCGCAAGCCTGTAGATTATAGCGATATTGCTTTACTTGGGGCTAAAAATGCACTGGAACGGCTAGAGGGTTGCCTGTATGTGTATAGACATAATAAAAAGTATAATAAAAATGAGATTAAAAAAATAGATAATTCTATATGGACTGATTTTATTCAAGCTATTTCAGATGATTTGGACACGCCTAAATCATTGCAAATATTGTTTAATGTTGCTAACGATTACTATGGTAAAAATTATTATATAGGACAAATACCTGAAGGTTCTATTCTTGTAGAAAATGATAGAGAAGAGCAGATTTTGGCTAATACATTGGCAAAAATGATGACATTTTTGGGAATTTTAGAAAAGAAAAAACGTATTGGGCGTAAAATACAAGAGTTGTTAGACGAGAGGCAAAACGCACGCACCTTAAAAAATTGGGAGGAAAGCGACCGCTTGCGCGATGAACTATTTACAAAGGGTATCGTTGTGGAAGATGGTAAAAATGGGCAAACATGGCGCAAAAGATAATCAGTCATTGCGAGACTTGCCGAAGCAATCTGAGCAAGGTGGCATGTTGTGGTTGGTTAGATTGCCGCGCTGCGCTCGCAATGACTGTATCCTGTGATGCTTGACTTTAAAACCATTGTGGCAGATTTGGCCAGCCTCCCCGACTGGGAAGACAAATACGCCTACCTCATCGATTTAGGGCGCGATTTGCCTGAGATGCCCACACACCTGAAAACCGACGCCACCAAAGTGCGCGGCTGTACCAGCCAAGTGTGGCTTACCCTTGGGTGGGAGGAGGGGCGTTTGGCCATGCAGGCCGCTAGCGATGCCATGATTGTGCAAGGCTTGGTGGCCTTATTGGTAGCCGCCTACCATGGCAAAACGCCAGCCGAGGCCGCACAGGTGGATTTACTTAAATCATTTCAAGATCTTGGCCTCGAAAGCCACCTCACCCTCAATCGCCGTAATGGCTTTGCCAGCATGGTGGCGCGGGTGAAGGCTTTTCTGCAAATGGCATAAAAAACGCCGCCCTGTTAAGGGCGGCGCGTCGTTCAGGCGTTCTGGAAGTACTTGGGCAGTCGCCCGCCTGTAGTGTCCATCCAGCGCTTGGGGTAGCGCAGCAGCGCGGTGGGCTGGCTGCGGTTGTAGTGGGCCTTGCGCACGTTCAGCACGGTTTCCCACAGCAGCTTGTGGTGCGCCTTCTTCAGCTTGGGCGTGGAGGCTGCCGCTGGCGAGATATCATCCAGCAAGGGGGTGGGGAAGGCCATGACGCGGATTTTCTCCGCCGGCTTCACCCCATTCACCTCTTCCATCGGCTCACGCACCAAGGCCAAATACACCATGGCGTCAGCCGTGGGCTGGCCCATAATGTGGGCGTGGTGCCCGTCCAAGAACGCTTCGTCAATTTTGCGTTCGATGGGCTTGTACACGGCACGCAGCATTCGTGCGGGGATGGGGATGACTGGTGAAGCACGCGAGGTGAAATTGGACAAGAACACCAACAGCCAACGCACGGCGAGGTTCTTCCAAATCTCATGGGGTTCCTCGTCGTTCAACAAGGGTTCCTTGCGTAGAACCCCCGTGTCATCGACATACACCAGCGCGGTGCTGATTTCGCTTTCGCGGTTGGTGAAGGCCTGAAACAGGCCCACCACCAACAGGGTGGTAAGCACCAGTACCGGCCAGGTTTCCTTCAGGCCAAGGCCAGAAGCCTTACCCAAGGTGACTACCGTCATCACCCCCGCCCACAAAGGCTGGTAGAAGTAAACGGCCACGGCCAACAAGCCCAAAGCCACTAAGTGGAAGCGGAAGCGCGTGAACGCCTGCCGCGATTCATTCATAAAGTTTTGCATGATGTTTCTCCGTGAGGATAAGCCCTCAAAGTGTGTGTACAATGTATCGCGCGTGGCGTCAAGTGGGGCTGCATAGGGCGCTTTTAGTGAGTGTGCACAGTTTTTAGGCAACTTTGCAGGGTGGAGTGGCGGTTTTTAGCCATTTTAACTTTTTGCTGCAACATAATGATTTATAAGATATTTTGCCCAAACACCCAGAAATCCCGCAGAAATCAAGGAAAAAGTTCATAAAAAAAGTTGTGTCCAGCCCTTGACAGCAAGCCCGCCCGCGCCATTTAATACAGGTATCGCGCAATTCCCTAGGTTTTGTGCGGTATCTGAGGGGGTTATCGTACACACTTGGTGTCTCAAGCGTGGTCAGATAATCCGACTAGGGTAAAACGAATATCAACAAAGCCTTAATAAATAAAGGAAGACTCCCATGAACAAGCAAGAACTCATCGCTCAAGTTGCCTCTACTTCAGGCCTGACCAAAGCCGACGCGTCTAAAGCCGTAGACAGCGTGTTTGACAGCATCACCAAAAGCCTCTCAAAAGGCAAAGAAGTGCGCCTGACCGGTTTCGGCACCTTCACCACCACCAAGCGCAAAGCCACCACGGGCCGTAACCCCCGCACTGGCGCTGCCATCAAAATCGCAGCTTCTACCCAGCCAAAATTCCGCGCTGGTAAATCTCTGCGCGACGCTGTGAACTAAGGTTCACCGTCAACCACTCAAACCATGTTTGGGTTGGTTTGAGTAAAAGCCCCCGCAAGGGGGTTTTTAATTTTTGGCGCGGCGTGAAAAAACCATTGCGCGGCACGCCGTTCTGGGTTAAATCATGCCCCACGGGCGCTTAGCTCAGTTGGTAGAGCAACTCGTTTACACCGAGTAGGTCGGGAGTTCGAGCCTCTCAGCGCCCACCACATTTATAGGCTATTGCCAGCATCTGCTGGCTTTTTATTTGGAAAAAGTTGCCAAACGCTTTATAAGCAAAGGCATGAAACTCCCCCAATCAGGCACATTGTTAGGCGTCGATGCCGCAGCCTACGGCTGGCTCACCGCGCAGGCGGCCAAAGCACAGCCTGTGTTGTTTGTGGCGCGAGACCACGCCCATGTGTATCAATTGGCGCGGGAAGCCACCTTTTTTGCCCCTAAGCTGAACATCGTCACCATTCCCGCATGGGACGTGCAACCGTACGATAGGCTCCCGCCCGATGTGGCCATTCAAGCCGCCCGTGTGGCAGCGGTGGGGGCTATTCCTACGGCTGATGTGGTGATTGCCACCGTCAACGGCCTTTCCACCCGTTTGCCCGCAGCGGTGGGGCAGGGGCTGGTTTTGCAAGCAGGCACCACCATTGCGCACGAAAAACTGGCCAATCTATTGGTGGAGTTGGGCTACACCCGCACGGGAACAGTCACCGAGCCAGGCGAATTTGCCATACGCGGTGCGGTGGTGGATATTTTTCTACCCGATGGCGACGCCCCTGTGCGGCTGGACTTTTTTGACGATACGCTGGAAAGCCTGAAAACCTTTGACCCCCTCAGCCAACGCAGTGGCGAGGCAGTGGCTATCCTCACCTTAGCAGCAGCAACAGAGTTGGTGCTCACTCCCACGCGCATCACCAACTTCCGCAATGGTTACCGCAGCCTGTTCCCGCAGGGGGTGGCTGATACGCTTTATACCAAAATCTCGGAAGGCCACATGCACCCGTTGGCCTTGCATTATTTGCCGTTGTTTGAGGAGAAACAGCTCCCGAGTGTGTGGGATATTCTGCCCAAAGATACGCTGGTGATTGCCCCGCCCACCTTTAAAAACGCCCTGCAAGCGCGGCAAGAAAGCATTGCCGATGCTTACGAAACCCGCCTGAAATTGCTCGCCCAAACGGGGAAGAAGCGCGATACGGCCGAAGCCTTCCAAGAACCCTACCGCCCGCTGCCGCCTGAACAATTGTACCTCACGGAAGGCGATTTTATCACCGCCAAAAAGCGCCTGCATTGGCTGAGTTTGACCGACTTTGACAGCGGCGATGACAGCGCCCACACGCTGGAAATCCCCGCCCACCACTTGGGCGCCAACCTGCCCCAGCGTATAGCTGGCGCCTTGGAATTGGTGGCCAAAGCCGCCAAAACCCAGCAAAAAATCATCTGCACCGCTGCCACCCCCGCAGGCATTAACCAGTTGGAACGTACCCTTTCCGAACACAGCGGCGCGGCATTGAACCGCCTGCATTTTGAAGTCTCCCCCGTGGTGCACGGCTTTACGGCGGGCGATAAGGTGTACCTGACCGAGCAAGACGTGTTTGGCGACCGCCAGCAAGTCACCACCAGCCGCAAGCGGAAAGACGCCGCCGCTGTGATTGCCCACTTTAGCGACTTGCAAGCAGGCGATTTTGTGGTGCACGATGACCATGGCGTGGCGCGCTTCGATGGCTTGGTGACGCTCGATATTGCGCCAGGCCAGCGGCAAGATTTTCTGAAACTGGTGTATGCGGGCGAAGACCGCGTGTATGTGCCCGTGGAAGCCCTGAACCTGATTAGCCGCTTCAGTGCCGCCGAAAGTGGCGCCGTGGCGCTCGATAAACTTGGCGGCGCCGCCTGGCAAGCCCGCAAAGCGAAGGTGAAGCGCGACCTGCTGGCCATGGCGGGAGAACTGATGCGCACCGCCGCCGCCCGCCACCTGCTGGAAAAAACCGCGTTGCCTGAGCCTGCGGGTGTCTATGCCGACTTTGCCCAAACCTTCCCCTACACCCCAACGGGCGAGCAGCAAGCGGCCATTGATGGCGTGCTGGATGATATGGCGGCCACGCACCCTATGGATAGATTGGTGGTGGGCGATGTGGGCTTTGGTAAAACCGAAGTGGCCCTGCGCGCCGCCTGCATTGCCGCAGGCAATGGCAAACAAGTGGCGGTGGTGTGCCCCACCACCCTGTTGGCGCGGCAACACTTTGATGTGTTCAGTAGGCGTTTTGCGGGCTTCCCCTTTAAAGTAGGCCACCTCTCACGCTTGGTGACGGCGGCAGAAAGCAAACGGGTGAAAGAGGGGCTGGCCAGCGGTGAAGTCAGCATCGTCATCGGCACGCACGCCTTGCTGGCCAAGGATATTGCGTTCAACGACTTAGGCCTGCTGGTGATTGATGAAGAGCAACGCTTTGGGGTGGCGCATAAAGAGAAACTGAAGGCTTTGCGCGCCAATGTGGATGTGCTCACCCTCACCGCCACGCCCATTCCCCGCACGCTGCATATGGCGCTGGGCGGCTTGAAGGAGCTGTCGAATATCACCACCCCGCCGGTGGATAGGCTGGCCGTGCGCAGCTATGTGCTGGATTGGGATAGCAAGGTCTTGCGCGAGGCGATACTGCGCGAAGTGCACCGTGGCGGCCAAGTGTTTGTGGTCACCCCCCAAATTGCCGATATGGCCAAACTGGCCGAAAGTTTACACACGCTGGTGCCCGAAGCAACCTTCCGCACCGCCCACGGCCAAATGCCAGAGCGGGAATTGGAAGATGTGATGAACGCCTTTTATGCCAACGAATTCCATGTGTTGGTCAGCACCAGTATTGTGGAAAGTGGCATTGATGTGCCGCGCGCGAACACGCTGATTGTGCACCGTGCCGACCGCTTTGGCCTCAGCCAACTGCACCAATTGCGTGGCCGCGTGGGGCGTAGCACGTTGCGCGCTTACGCCTACTTTCTTCTCCCCCAAGGCAACATGACCGAGCTGGCCGAGCGCCGCTTGCGCATTTTGCAGCGACTCGACTACTTAGGCGCAGGCTTCCAACTGGCCAATTTTGATATGGATTTGCGCGGGGCAGGCAACCTGTTGGGTAAAGAACAAAGTGGCCATTTGAACGACGTGGGCTTTGAACTTTACACCAAAATGCTGCAAGACGCAGTGGAGGAATTGACCGCGCAAAAAGAGGGCCTCACCACCCGCGTGGGCCGCTTTACGCCACAACTCAACATTGGCCTTACATATTTAATCCCCGAAAACTATGTGCCCGATTTGCCCACCAGAATGCAGTTGTATCGCCGCTTGGCCGACTTGGAAGACAATACCCAACTGGCTGATTTTGCCGCAGAACTGCGTGAACGCTTTGGCGAATTGCCAGCCGAGGCCGACCGCCTGCTACATGTGGTGAGTATCCGCAACCGCTGCAAACTATTGAATATCGATAAGCTGGATGCGGGTGGGAAAGGCGCGGTTATTCGCTTCTACCAAAATACCTTTGCCGAACCTGCCAAGCTGATGACCTTCATTCAAAAAAACGCGGGCGCCATCACCGTCAACCGCGACCAAACGCTCACTTTCCACCGCCCATGGGGCGATAAGGCAGAAATCCGCCTGAAAGGCATGGAGCTGATTTTAGACGGGCTCGATACGCTATAGTATGGCACGAGATGGCCACGGAGCGGCGCTACGCATGAGGATGTGGTTTTGGACAGATGAAACCCAGCCTGCGCTGGGATAACACAAGCGCCTGAGTCAATACGCGGTTTCCCCCGCCGTGCTTGAGCGGGGGTCTTGGTGGGGCGGCTTTGGTGGCGGAGTAGGGTTGAGGAGATCCCCGATCAAGTCGGGGAAAACCGCGTTTGATTAAACGGGGAGCGCCAAAATAAGGGTTGTCATGCCAGTCGCAGCTTCGCTTTCGCTCGCCATGATGGCCCCCTTAGTGCCTCCGCCATCGTGGCCCTAGCCCCGCCATTCACGAGACTTTTAAACGGCTATCTTTATGATTTACAATGGTTTTATAAAATTTTAGCAATTGTCTTATCTTTTTGCTTGCAACCTGCAGTTGTAAATGTATGATATATACACCAACAGGAGAAATGCTCTATGTTACATCATCTTACCCC
>JBAQUW010000194.1:0-5584 GCA_049297755.1 Alphaproteobacteria bacterium | reverse complement strand
ATACAAGCCATTGTTGCCGCCCAAGTAAATGCTGTAATCATCGTGCCCCGTGCGGTTAAAGCGCAAAGCGTTAGGGCCCGTTTGGTTGATATGCAGGGGGGTAAGGGGGGTATCGGTGCCCAAGCCCACGTTGCCATCGCTCCACACCAAGGTGTTGCTGCCAAACATGGTGCCGTGTTGGTCACGGAACACAAGGCTGCCGCTGGTGCCCGTGGTGACGGAGACGGCTTGGGTGGGCAGGTTAAGAAGATTACTACCATCGCCATAGAAGTTGGCGGCGTAAATGTTGCCGCTGGTGCTGATGTAGCCCGTGGCGGAGATGGCGCCAGTATTGTAAAGGTAAGGGGCGGTGGTGGCGCAGCCAATGTTTTCGCCCACATTATCGGCCGCGCACAGGCGGTTGGCATTCAGGCCAATGGTGGTGGAGACGGTGGCCACGGGGAACCAGTCATCGGCCAACGCTATGCCGCTGACGCTGCTGAGAAGAAGGGCTATAAGGGCGCGTTGGCGTATCATTTTTTTGAATGATAACAGTATTTAAGCAGAGATGCAGCAAAAGATGGCGCTCTGTGAGTTTTTAAATACCTTCTGTGGGATTTATGCCAGAGGGTTACCGACCTAATTCTGTATGTTGTTGGGTGGGGGCAAGAAGGGTTTTTTGCACATAGGTAAGGGCGCGGTTGTTGGGGTATTGTGTGATAAGATCTTGTAAAATATCGACAGGAAGCCCCATGGTGCCAAGGGTGCTGCTTGGGCCTTGGCAATGCTGGGCATTGCTCGGCGTGCTGACGAACGGGGTTTGGGGGTTGCGGAGAAAGTGGATGGCGATGCCTTCAAGGAAGGGTTTAAGGTTTTCGAGCGGTAGGGCAAAGGCTTTTGACTCTGCTATTTTGGTGGTGCCAAGAATGGCGAAGATTTCGTTGGTTTTGGCATCGCGGATAGGGCTGCCAGAAGCTCCTGGGAAAGCAGAAAAAACAGCTTCAGCCATGGTAGGATGGTTGTAGGGGGAGAGCTCGAGGGTATTCATTCCTGAGTATTCCGTGACAATAAAAGGTTGGATACTGAGGTCGCCTGTGGCGATATCGGCAGGGTAGCCTGCGGTAATGGCCAGCCGTTTGGCAACATAGGGGATTGGTTTTTGCTGAGTATTCAACAAGGGGGCGGTGGCGTAAAGTTGGCGGAGTTTGGCACGGTCGGCATCGGTGGCCATGCTGTCGAAGTCGGGCCAGAATACGGCAAAATCGGCAATGTTGTCTTTATCTGCAACCTTGTCCATGCCACAGAAACTAGAGAGCTGAAACAGGAGGGTGCCGTTGAGGGAGAGCTTGTGATCGGGGTGCGTGAAGGTGCGGGTATGCCAGTGTTCGGCGTGGTTGTGGGGGTTAATGACAGGGGATGTGAATCCGCCCGTGTTAGCCACATGGTGGTTGGTGATGATGATGGGCAGAATAAAGCCGCTGCTGTGTTTGATTTTGGCCAAAAAAGCGGTGCCTTGGCCGAGGCCGCCGTGCTCGGTGCCCGTGGTGCGGGATTCAACTTTGAAGGTGATGTTGCTTAGTGCTTCTGCACCTTTCTCAAGGTTTTTTAACAAGCTGGCGGGGTTGAAATGTGGCGTGGGTTTGCTTTTGGCCTCGGCAGGGGGCATGGCAAACAAGGCCATGCTGGTGGCGGCCAAAAGGCCGGTAATTGCGTGGCTGCGGGGCATGCGGGGGCTCATGCCTATGATATGGGGCGTTAGTCGCCCAATTTCAAGGCCGCGAGGAATGCTTCTTGCGGAATATCGACACTGCCGATGGATTTCAGGCGTTTTTTGCCTTTTTTCTGTTTATCGAGCAGTTTGCGTTTGCGGCTGATATCGCCGCCGTAGCATTTGGCCGTCACGTTTTTGCGGAGCGCCTTGACCGTTTCGCGGGCAATAATTTTGCCGCCAATGGTGGCTTGAATGGCCACATCGAATAATTGTTGGGGAATCAGTTCTTTCAGCTTTACCAACAAGGCGCGGCCACGGCGTTCGGCAAAGTCGCGATACACAATCATGTTAAAGGCATCCACCGGTTCGCCGTTCACCAAAATATCCACTTTGGCGAGGTGGCCTTCATCAAAGCCGTCCATGTCATAGTCAAAGCTGGCATAGCCGCGGGTCATGGACTTCAAACGGTCGTAAAAATCCAGCACCACTTCGTTCAGCGGCAGGCGCCATACCAGCTTCATGCGGCTGGTGGCACCTGTGCCGTAGGCCTGCATGTCTTTCTGCTGGCCGCGTTTTTCCACGCACAGGGTAATGACGTTGCCTACATATTCTTCGGGCACCAGAATGGTGGCGATAATCATGGGCTCGAGCATCGCTTCCACTTGGCTCATGTCGGGCAGGTCGGCGGGGTTTTTAATTTCTTGCAGTTCGCCCGTGCGGGTGCGCACTTGGTAGACGACGTTGGGGGCGGTGGTGACCAAATCTACATCAAACTCGCGCTCTAACCGCTCTTGCACAATTTCCATGTGCAGCAGGCCAAGGAATCCGCAGCGGTAGCCGTGGCCCAGGGCGGGGGAGCTTTCTTGAATATAGGTAAAGCTGGTGTCGTTAATGCGGAGTTTGGCGAGGGCTTCGGTGAGTTTTTGGTAGTCTTCGGCTTCGCTTGGGTACAGGCCGCAGAACACCAAAGGTTGGGGTTCCTTAAAGCCCGCCAAGGGTGTGGTGATGGGGCGAGCGGCATCGGTGATGGTATCGCCCACTTTGGCGTCTTCCACACCTTTGATGGCGGCGGTGAACACACCCACTTCGCCCGCGTGGAGTTCGTCGAGGATTTTAATGCGGTTTTGGGCAAAGGGGTGCAGGGCGCCCACGCGTTCAATGGTGTAATCGCGGCCTGTGGCCATAAAGCGGATTTTTTGGCCTTTTTTGATGGTGCCGTCCAATAACCGCACCAACACCACCACGCCTAAGTAGTTGTCGTACCATGCATCCACCAGCAAGGCTTTGAGGGCTGCGGCGGCATCGCCTTCGGGCGGCGGCACAAATTGCACAATGGCTTCCAGCACTTGGTCGATATTGATATTGCTTTTGGCGGAACAATGCACGGCGTTGCTGGTATCGAGGCCAATAATGTCTTCAATTTGCTGTTTGACGCGTTCGGGTTCGGCGCTGGGAAGGTCTATCTTGTTGATAATCGGCACAATTTCTAAATTGTTGTTCAAGGCCGTGTACACGTTGGCGAGGGTTTGGGCTTCGACCCCTTGGGCGGCATCCACCACCAGCAGGGCACCTTCGCAGGCGGCCAAGCTACGGGAGACTTCGTAGCTGAAGTCCACGTGTCCCGGCGTATCGATGAGGTTGAGTTGGTAATCTTGCCCGTCCTTCGCTTTGTAATTCAGGCGAATGGCGTTGGCTTTGATGGTGATGCCGCGCTCGCGTTCTATATCCATGGTATCGAGCAATTGCGCCTGCATCTCACGTTTTTCGATGGTGCCCGTATTCTCAATCAGGCGGTCGGCAAGGGTGCTTTTCCCATGGTCGATGTGGGCAATAATGCTGAAATTGCGAATGTGGGTGAGCTTGGCCATGGTTGTATGTAGCAGAAAACATAAGGAAAGTGAAGAATCAAATGGTGGACGTTAACGCACTATTTACAAACGGTACTCTACATCTGACTTGCTGCTAATCAATTATTTACAAGTTTTATGATTGGATAGGGTGGGGTTATGGGGTTCAACTATTTAAATAAAGCTGATATGCTATTTTGCGATTGAGTTAATAATTGGGGGGGGAATATGAAAGTTGCTGTTTCAGATTTGAGAGAAAAAGTATTAGCTGGCGTGCGTAAGCTTGGATATCAAGGAGATGATGCTCAAATTATTGCAAATGTTCTCTTATATGCTCAAATGCGCGGGAATAATCAGGGGATTTCTAAAATAGCAACTGGTGGTGTGCCACATGCTAAGGATATAACACCTCTACAGTTAGTCAAAGAAAACAAATGCGGCGCCTTGTTTTCTGGCGGGCATTCCATGGTGTCCAGTCAACGCGCTTTAGAAGAAGCAATTTCATTAGCTGCTAAACATGGAGTTGGTATTGTAGGAACGCAGAAAACAGAAACTTCTTCTGGCGCTATTGGCTACTTTGCTCGTCAAATTGCTAAGGCTGGATACATTGGTTTCATCACCACTGGAAATGGAGGCTTTTCTCCGGTAGCTCCTTATGGATCTGCTGAAGGCAAGATGGGCACAAACCCGCTTGCGTATGCCATACCATACGAAGGTGGAGAAATTGTCTTTGATATGGCAACTTCTGCCATTGCATTTTTTGGGATTGTAGAAGCTGTTTTAGGTAACAAACCACTACCAGAGAACACTTGCCTTGATGGCCAAGGTAACTTTACGACTGATGCGACCAAAGTGATGCAAGACGGGTCTATTGTCGGCGCAATCACAACATTTGGAGGCTACAAAGGGTTCGGATTATCACTATTTGTCCAGCTTATGGGCTGCTCCTTTGCTGGCGCGGGGTTTCCAGGTGGGTATGAAGATGATGGTTCTGGAACGGTTATCATTGCCATTGACCCAGGCCTGCTTATGAGCAAAGAGGAATTCATGACTCGTGCCCGTAAACAGATTGATGCCATCAAAGCGGCCAAACCACGCGCAGGGCAGCAAGTTACTATACCTGGTGAACGAGGTGATGCTATTGCTGCTCAAGCAGAAGCATTGGGAGAAATTGAAATTGCAGATGCTGTCTGGAATAAGCTGATTAAGTTTTTAGCAAAGCCAAACTAGCCTAAAATTCTCAATCACTAAATTGTAATGCGTTTCATGAGTTAGCCTAAAAGAGATTGAACTGAAAGAATGGTGGTGGAGAGAGGATTTGAACCTCCGACCAACGGATTATGATCCCGCTGCTCTACCGACTGAGCTACTCCACCACACGCCGATGTCACGCATATGCCTGATATGAGGCTGGGTTGTCAAGAGGTTCTATATTGTAAATTATGTTGCAATAATCAAATAAAGGCATTAGGGTGGGGGCATGGTTTCGCATGTGAACACGGTAGCGCTGAATGGCATTGCGGCCACGACCGTGGACGTGCAAGTGCAGCTGACGGGTGGGGCGGCGGGTATAAATATTGTGGGGTTGCCTGATAATGCGGTGAAGGAGAGCCGCGAGCGCGTGCGGGGGGCCTTCCATGCCCTTGGGCTGCGGCTGCCTGCCAAGCGTATTACCGTGAACTTGGCGCCCGCCGACTTGGCCAAAGAGGGCAGCCATTACGATTTACCCATTGCCGTGGCGGTGCTGATGGCCATGGGGATTTTGCCCGCCGATAGTGGCGAGCGGGCGATATTTATGGGGGAATTGGGGTTGGATGGGAGTTTATCGCGTGTACCCGGTTGCTTACCCGCGGCGATTCATGGGCAGGGGGAAGGGTTGACGGAGATTTTTTTGCCCGTGAGCAATGCGCCCGAAGCGGCGTGGGCAGGCGCCTGTGCCGTGTATGGCGCCGCCACGTTGCAAGCGGTGATGCACCATATTTTGGGCGAGGAGGTGCTGAGCCCCACCCAACCCACCCGCGATGCCGCACTGAGCAGCGTGCTGTTG
>JBAQUW010000193.1:0-1868 GCA_049297755.1 Alphaproteobacteria bacterium | reverse complement strand
GGCCGTGGTTGGCTCGAGCATAACCATTTTGGGCATGGTCTTCACCTACCCGCCCATACTGAACTGGCTGTACTGACCTGACCCCTCATTACCATCGCCGCCCCTCTGCAAAGAGTGGGCGGCGTTTGGCATTGCACAAAGCCCCGCAGTGCGGGGCTTTGTTGTAGGCTGTTGGCGTTTACGCTTCCAACATACCTTGGCTTTGGCGGGCTACGGTCACGGCAAGCTTCACGCTCACTTCAGGGTGCAGCACCACTTTCACGCTGTGGTCGCCCACGTTTTTGATGGGGTTGCCGATTTCGATGGCAGAAACCTCCACCGTCAGGCCTTTTTCGGCCAGAGCAGCAGCGATATCGCGGCCTTTCACGCTACCGAACAACATGCCAGTTTCGCTGGCTTGGCGTTGCAAGGCAATGGTCAGGTTTTCGAACTTAGCGGCTTCCTTCTCGGCCGCGGCTTTGGCGGTGGCCATGGTGGCTTCGCGGGCAGCACGTTCGGCTTCGAACTTGGCCATGTTTTCTTTGCTGGCGTTCAGCGCTTTGCCGCGGGGCAGCAAGTAGTTACGGGCAAAGCCACGCGCTACCTTCACAATTTGGCCCAGTTTACCCACGCCGTGGATTTGCTCCAACAAGATGACTTGAATGTTTGTTGACATAATTTTATCCTTTATTTGCGTACAATTAGGCGTTCGCGTTGGTGTAAGGCATCAGCGCCAAAGTGCGGGCGCGTTTAATCGCCTGCGACAATTCGCGTTGCTTAATGGCAGAAACGCCTGTGATGTGGCTAGGCAAAATTTTGCCGTAGTCGCTCAAGTAACGGCCAAGCGTTTTCACATCTTTATAGTCAATTTCACGTCCGCGTGGGCCGCTAAAAGGGCAAGCCTTTTTGCGCTGGAAGTAGCTTTTGCCCAAGAGGCGTGGAATGTGTTTTTGGCGGCCATCGGGCAGCAGGTTATAGTCGCGTTCGCCTTCTTTGCGCTCGCGGGGTTTGCGGTCGCCTTTACGGTCGTCTTTTTTCGATTTTTTAGCAGTTTCGTAACGTGCCATGAGAATATTCCTTTATTTACAAATTACAGTTTGGCATCAAAAGCGGCGGGCGCTTCCATGTCTTCAAACTTGTTTTTGTTGCGCAGAATAATAGAAGGGCCATCTTCCAGCTTGTCCATTTTAATGGTGTGGAAGCGGATAATGTCTTCGGCCAACTTCATATTGCGCTCCAGCTCAATCACGGCGGCACCGGGCATTTCTAAGCCCAGCATCACGTAATAGCCTTTTTTGTATTTTTTAATGCGGTAGGCAAGGGTACGCAGGCCCCAGTTTTCGGTTTTCACCACTTTGCCTTGGTTTTTGGTCACCACTTCGCTCATTTTTTCAGCGATGGCGTCCACTTGGTTTGTTGCCACGTCAGGGCGAACAATGAATACGCTTTCATAGAAAGACATCTTATTTCTCCTCTTGGTTAGGGGCACTTTGATAAAGCACCCTTTCGCCTGTTCCCCTATGGAACAAGCAAGGTAGGTGGCATTTACCGTATTTTAGCCCCCAACGCAAGCACAATTACCCCTTGAATACACAAAATATCGCCCTATATCATATATCTCTGCAACCAACACAGGAGGTGGCAATGACCATCGAACTTGTACACGTTTCCTTTGCAGACACCGTAGCTATGGCTACGGTGCTGGCCGCCACGGGCTATGCCGTCAGCCTCTATGCTGACGATGTTGCCAAGTGGTTGCTGCGCAAGTGGGGCTTCTAACCCCACACGCGCGAACGGCTGCTTCGGCAGCCGTTTTTGTTTTTCTCATTGCATACACAAATGGCGTATGCTAGATGCATGCCGTACCCCAAAGTACGCTGCACTTACAC
>JBAQUW010000192.1:0-8267 GCA_049297755.1 Alphaproteobacteria bacterium | reverse complement strand
GGTTGTGCGGGGTTGGAGTGGCACCACGGTGATGCAAGAGGCCACCATCTCCACCAAGCGTTAAACTGCCGCCGCCCTCCTTGTGGGGGCGGTTTTTTTGTGCCGTAGTTATGTAGCCTCTTGCCCTTTGCACATTTTCCCCGTATAAGGCACAGCATATTGAATATAACGCACGGAAAGAGAGCACAACATGGCACGCACAACCCCCTTCGAGAAAATCCGCAACATAGGCATTATGGCCCACGTGGATGCAGGTAAAACCACCACCACCGAACGTATTTTGTACTACACTGGCCGTACCCACAAAATTGGGGAAGTGCACGATGGTAGCGCCACCATGGACTGGATGGAGCAAGAGCAAGAGCGCGGTATTACCATTACCAGCGCTGCCACCACTGCCCAGTGGAAAGACGTGATGGTGAACATCATCGATACGCCGGGCCACATTGACTTTAACATTGAAGTGAAGCGTTCTGTGCGCGTGCTCGATGGCCTGATTGCTGCCTTCTGCGCCGTATCAGGCGTAGAACCACAGTCCGAAACCAACTGGGGCCACGCCAACAACTACGGTGTGCCACGCTTGTGCTGGGTCAACAAAATGGACCGTACCGGTGCCGATTTCTTCAACGTGGTGACCATGATTCGCGAAAGCCTGCGCGCCAACGCCATTCCCGTGCAAATTCCCGTGGGTGCCGAAGAAGGCTTCAAAGGTGTGGTAGACCTCGTGCGCAACGTCGCCCTCATCTGGCAAGGTGAAGAGCTGGGCGCCAAGTGGGACGAAGTTGAAATTCCTGCCGAGCTGAAAGCTACCGCCGCTGAATGGCGCGCCAAACTGGTGGAAGCCGCTGTTGAATTTGACGATGCTGCCATGAATGCGTATTTGGAAGGTAATGAGCCCGACGAAGCCACGCTCAAAGCCTGCATCCGCAAAGGCACCATTAGCATGAAGATGTTCCCCGTATATTGCGGTTCAGCCTTTAAAAACAAAGGCGTGCAAACGTTGCTCGATGGTGTGGTGGATTACCTGCCAAACCCCGTGGAAATTGATGCTGAAAACCTGAAAGGCACTGACGCCAAAGGGAATGAGATTGTGTTGACCGTGGGCGACGACCAACCCGCCGCCGCTTTGGCCTTTAAAATTGCGGCCGACCCCTTTGTAGGTACGCTTACCTTTGTGCGCGTGTACACGGGCGTGATTGCCAGCGGTAGCGCCATGCTCAACAGCACCCGCGGTAAAACCGAGCGTATTGGCCGTATTGTAAAAATGCACGCCAACAAACGCGAAGAAGTGACCGAGCTGCGTGCAGGTGACATTGGCGCGTTGATTGGTTTGAAAGACACCCGTACCGGCGACACCCTGTGCGCCGAGAAAAACGAGGTGAAACTGGAAACCATTATTGCCATGGAACCCGTGATTGCCCAAGCCGTTGAGCCAAAAACCAAAGACATGCAAGAGAAAATGGGCATTGCGTTTGGTAAGCTGATGGCCGAAGACCCTTCCTTCCGCGTGTTTACCGATGAAGAAAGCGGCCAAACCATCGTGGCCGGTGTGGGCGAGCTGCACTTGGAAATTATGCTGGACCGCTTAAAGCGCGAGTACAAAGTGGAAGTGAACACCGGTGCCCCGCAGGTGGCCTACCGTGAGTGCATCACCAAGTTTGCCGAGTGCGAAGGCAAGCACGTGAAGCAGTCGGGCGGTCGTGGTCAATACGGCCATGCGTGGGTGAAGTTCGAACCCAACGAGCGCGGCTTAGGCTTTGAATTTGTGAACGAAATCGTCGGCGGTAGCGTTCCCAAGGAATATGTGCCCGCCATTGAAGAAGGCATTATCGAAGCCCTGAAAAATGGCATGTTTGCAGGCTACCCCGTGGTCGATGTGAAAGCCACCGTGTTCGACGGCAGCTACCACGATGTGGACTCATCAGAAATGGCCTTTAAAATGGCTGGGATTCTCAGCGTGAAAGAGGCCGCCAAAAAGTGCGCCCCCCAACTGCTGGAACCCATTATGAAAATGGAAGTCACCACGCCAAGCGACTACATGGGCGACGTGATTGGCGACCTCTCCAGCCGCCGTGGCCAAATTACGGGCACCGAAGAGCGCTTTGGCCGTACCGTAGTGAAAGCCTTTGTGCCCTTGGCCAACCTGTTTGGTTACGTCACCACCTTGCGTTCAATGACCCAAGGCCGTGGCGTCCCCAGCATGGAGTTCGACCACTACGACCCCGTGCCCAATAGTGTTGCCGAAGAAATCCGCGCCAAACGCAACGCGGCGTAAGCCTGCTTGCCCAAAACCCCGCCACGGCGGGGTTTTTTATTGTGTACAAAAAGTGCGTATGCTATAAGCCTCACTCCTGCAACCTCCAACTGGAGAGAAACACATGTCTCACCGTTTGTCCGCCTTGATTGAGTCCATTCGCCATAACGATGTTGCGATGGCGCAAGCCTTGTTGGCAATCGATCAAAACCTTGCCAATCAGTCCATGCGCATGGACTGGGACACTTATAACTGCGCCCCTCAACCTATTTTTCCGGCGCAGTGGGCTGTGCGTCAACAGTCCCTTCCTTTGCTGACGCTGTTGCACTTGAATGGCGCAAAATTGCAGGTCTGTTTGACTCTGCGCTATAATGGTAAATCATTGTCTCTGCTGGGTATCGCCTGCACCTCGTATGGCGAAAGCCCAAATACGGCAATTGTGGAGTATCTGTTCCAGCACGGCCTGCCCTTGGGGCAGGTATGGTCAGAGCAGCTGATGTGGCGTTTTGCCTCGCCCTCTTGGGGTAACTTTCTCGAGGTGCTGGAGCTGTTCCATCGTCACGGGCAAGATGTCAATGCCACTGACGAAAAGGGCAAAACAGCTTTGCAGCTGTGTAACGAGGCTCTCCTGAGTCTGGCCAAAGACCCTCGCGGAAGTATGTCGTGCGGTTATCCGCGCAATCAAGAGCTCATTTCCAGCTATGCCAAGTGGCTGGAAAGCAAAGGTGGCAAGGCTTTCCAAAAAGCCAAAGCCGCCGCCTAACGCAAACGCCCCCACCAAAGTGGGGGCGTTTGTTTTTACAGGCGCCGCAGTGTAATGCTGGGCTTGCGCTGGTGCCATGTCACCACGCTGCGCATGTGCGGGCGCAGCAGCGCCAGCTCGGCCAGCATGGCGTCCACAAAGCGCCACGGGTCAGTGTGGGCTTCGGGCGGTATCAAGGCAATCAGCCATGTGGCTGGCACCTTAAACACCGTTGTGCGTGGTCGCCAAGCCCGTTGCAGCAAGCCTTCCATGCTGCGGGCCGCAAAGCGGCTGGCTGCCACAAAGGCTTTTTCGCTGGCAAAGGTGGTGGCAGGTGCGCGTGCAGCCACTTTTTTCGGGCGATACGCCGTACTCGGAGGCTCATCGTCCTTGCGCAACAGCAGGTTTCTCATCAGGTTCTCCTGTGATGATAAAAGGGAAGGTAGGTAGTCGTTCCCCCATACCCCTTTTTGCCTGTGCTGACAATTCTAAAAACACCTGTGCCTGCAATTTTCTTGCCTTTTGTGGAAATACGGTTACACTCCACCGTCTGTAAAAATTTCACAAAGGGTAACATTATGGAGCGCGTCCCATTAACATCGTATGGCTATGCCATGTTGCAAGCCGAACTCACCGAGCGCATCAGCATCAGGCGCCCCAGCATTATCAAAGCCATCGAAGAAGCCCGTGGCCATGGCGACCTGAAAGAAAATGCCGAATACCACGCCGCCAAGGAAGAACAAGGCCTCAACGAAGCCCGCATCTCCGACCTTGAAAGCAAGCTTGGCCGTGCCGAAGTCTTCGACCCCACCAAACTCTCCGGCAAAAAAGTAACCCTTGGTGCCACGCTCAAGTTGATTGATGTGAATACCGACGAAACCCTGAATTACATTTTGGTAGGCCCAGATGAATCCAATTTAGAAAAAGGCCTCATCTCCACCACCTCGCCCATTGGCCGTGCGCTGTTGGGCAAAAACGAAGGCGACGAAGCCACCCTTAACGCCCCCAGCGGCAAGCGGGTGTTCGAAATCGCCAAGGTGGAATACAAAGCCATCGCCATGTAATCTGCCCCCACCAAAAAACCGCCCACGGGCGGTTTTTTGAGTGGGGGTAGGGGGCTATACAAAGGTGGTAGTCATTGCGAGCGCAGCGCGGCAATCTAACCCGCTATGACATACCGTTGTTGCTCAGATTGCTTCGCTTTGGCTCGCAATGACTGCGTATGCATTTACTTCCCCTTTTTCACTTCTTTAGGCCGTTGCGTCAGCACGGCATCAATCAAGCCATAAGTCTTGGCTTCCTCCGCTGTCATAAAATTATCGCGGTCAGTGTCTTTGGCAATTTTGGCCAAGGCTTGGCCCGTGTGGTGCGCCAGCACATGGTTCAGCTTATCCTTGGTTTTCAAAATCTCTTTCACCTGAATTTCCATATCGCTGGCTTGGCCTTGCGCCCCGCCCAACGGTTGGTGAATCATAATTTTGCTGTTGGCCAAGGCAAAGCGTTTGCCTTTGTGGCCGGCAGTTAGCAACAAACTGCCCATGCTGGCGGCCAAGCCCATACACACGGTCGAAACCTCGCAGTTGATGTATTGCATCGTATCATAAATGGCCATACCGCTGGTCACCACCCCACCGGGGCTGTTGATGTACATGGTAATGTCGGCATTGGGGTTTTCCGCTTCCAAAAACAACAGTTGTGCCACCACCAAATTGGCCATGTGGTCTTCCACGCCACCCGTCACAAAAATAATGCGCTCTTTCAGCATGCGGCTGAAAATATCGGAAGACCGCTCGCCCCGCGCCGTTTGCTCCACCACCATGGGTATCAGTTGGGCCGCGGTGGGAATGTTGGTGAATGACATAGCAAAACTCCTTTTCTGTGGGTTATTTTGCCGCCATTATGCGGGGCTTTCTGCCCCCACGCAAGGCCAACTTGCGCACAGTGTGCGGGTGTATTGCTCGGTGTGTGGCTTTTCACGAGTCGCCGAATAAAACACCGTCATTCCCGCGGAGGCGGGAATCTAGTAGCCCTGAGTTGAGCAGGGTAAACAAAAGGGGCTGGAGTAGCTAAGCCCAAACCCCATTATAGCCAAGCCGCGGTGGAGGGGGATTTTTTGTGTATACTTTTCTTGCGCGGCAGGTAAAATTGGCTTATACCGTGAGCATCTCTTCACGTTTTCCCCTTTCGAAAGGACACCCTATGCCTCTCTCCTCACCACCGTTACAGGTCGATTACCGCCATCGCCGCATCATCGTGTGTGGTGATATCGACAACCCCATGTGTGCCCACATGATGCGGGCATTGCTCAGTATGGACGACGACGCCAACGCATTGATTGAAGTGGTGCTGTCGTCCGACGGCGGCCTGCTCGACCCCGCCTTGGCCGTGACCCATGTGATGCGCAGCTTGCACAGCCCCATCCGCACCTTTGCGGCAGGGTTTGTGGGCAGCTCGGCCACCTTGTGGTTGGCAGCGGGCGACCAAGGTCAGCGCTATCTGGCCAAGCGCGCCGCGTTGCTGATTCACGCACAGTCAGCAGGGTTTGAAGGCACACCCACCGATGCCAAAGACTTTGCCGAGCAAATGCGCCGCACGCGCGATATTATGGGGCAAACATATGCTGAACTTTCAGGGCAAAAGGTGGAAACCTTCCGCAAGTATTTGGATGGTGACGACCACCGCCTGACCGCCAAAAGAGCCCTGCAATTGGGGCTGGTCGATAAACTCATCAGCCACCGGCGCGATATGACCCCATCGCCCGCGCCCGAAACCGCCTAGCTCCCACAAGCGCCGCCATTTAGGCGGCGCTTGTTTGTGTGCTATCCGTTCAACTCAACGCGGTTTTCCCCGACTTGATCGGGGATCTCCTGCGTTTCACACAAGCATCAGCGTTGCCCCACCCAGACCCCCGCTCAAGCACGGCGGGGGAAACCGCGTAGGTTTTGCCGCTTGTTGTCAAAGCGCTTAAAAATATCGTCATGGCGAGCCCCGCTTCGGGCGTGGCCATCTCTCGCCCATACGCAGCCCAAAAACCCCACCACAACAAGCCATGGTGGGGTTAAGGGCAGGAAAGGGTTTAGGCGTCGACGAGTTCTTTGTCAGCTTTATCAGCACCAGCTTCGGCTTCAATCAAAGCCAGCAATTCTGCTTCTTCTGCTTCGCGGGCCAAGGCAGCGTCTAATTCAAAGCGCAGTCTAGTTAAGATTGGGCTGTTTTCTTGAATAATGGCTTTGCAAGCTTCGTCGCTCAATTCACCCTTGTCACGCATACGACGTGCTAATTCAATTTTTTCATCAATAGTTTTCAAAGTGGCATCAATAGCTTCTGAAGGCAGTATCACGTTTGTCATTTTCTTTTTCCCCTGTTGGTTCGTCTTTTTATGTATACGCATAAAAATCAACCTGACAGCTGCCTGACACCTGTGCTAAAGCTAGCAAATGCGCCGTTTTTTAACCGTTATGCTGCAAGGTCTTGTGCGGGGCTATCAGCTCACGTTGTCGCCCTTGGTAGGGTGGCATTGCCGTTTTCAGCCCACCTGTAGCCATTACGCCCTGCAGGCGTTGCAAAAACATGGCCCGTTCATGGGCAGTGTGCTGGCTGCGTGGCGCATACTCCGTTGCAACCCATGGGGTGGCTGTGGTATGGATGCGGTACCGAACAATTGGCGCGATGCGTTCAACAGGAAAAAACCGCAATGAATATGCTCCCCCCCACGAATACTGACAATAACGACATGCGCAACCTCATTGTGGCCGTTATTTTGTCTGCCCTGATTTTTATTGGTTTTGAGTTTTACAATGCCCGCAACCAACCTGCGGAATTTCCAGTTGGCACGTCGGAAAATGTCAGCACCGCCAACCCCTTAGCGCCCGAAGCGCTGCCCATTCAGCCCACCATTGGTACAACGGCCCAAGCCCCTGTGCCGCAAGTGGCTGTAGCCGCGCAAGAGGTTGCCTTAACAACGTCAACCCTGCACGGCAAAATTTCCAGCCGTGGCGCGCGCTTGGGCAGCCTGCACCTGCCCGCATTTGGCCCCAATGGTGGGGTAGAATGGCTGGTGGCCGAAGGCGAAAAACCCCACTACGCCGACTTTGGCTGGCTGGGCAATGGGGTGGTGGTGCCCGCACCCGATAGTATCTGGCAAGTGGCAGAAACCTCAAACACCACTTCATCTGCCGCCTTTGTGTGGAATAACGGCCAAGGCCAAACCTTCACCCGCACCTATACCCCCACGGGCGCTTATACGGTAGAGGTGGTGGACACCATGGCCAACACCGCCGCCAATGCCGTGGGCGTGCAGCATTATGCGCAAGTCATTCGCGGCGGCGGCCATTTGCCCAAGGAAAGCAGCAGCTGGGTGCACTTCTTCGGCCCCCAAGGCATCAGCAATAATATTATGACTGAGGTGAGCTACGCCGACCTGCCCACCGAACCTGTCATGACCGAAGGCCAAGGCGGCTGGTGGGGTATTTCCAGCCATTATTTCCTCACCGCCCTGTTGCCACCCGTGGCCGAAAACACCACCCGCCGCCTCACCAGCACCAGCCTGAACAACGTGCAGCTCACCAGCGCCGTGGTGCAACGCCAACCCACCATTGTGGCGGGTGGGCAAAGCTATAGCGTCAGCAACACGCTGTATATGGGCCCTAAAGAAATGGCCGCCTTGAAGGCTGTAGGCCACGACCTTGACCGCGCGGTGGACTACGGCTGGTTTGCCGTCATCGCCAAACCCATGCACACCGCCATGGTGTGGTTGGAAAAATACTTGGGCAACTGGGGCTTAGCTATTATTGCGCTCACCATTGTGGTGAAACTCATCATGCTGCCGCTCACCCACAAAAGCATGGTGGCTATGGCTAAGTTAAAACAATTGCAGCCTGAAATGAAAGCCCTGCAAGACAAATACAAAGACAGCCAAGCCAAAGAAAATATGGCCGTAGAAATGATGTCTCTTTACAAAAAACACAAAGTCAGTCCCGTCAGCGGTTGCTGGCCTGTGATGTTGCAAATGCCCGTGTTTTTTGCCATGTATAAAGTCATGCTCGTGTCGTTCGAGTTCCGCGCTGCGCCCTTCTACGGCTGGATTACCGACCTCTCCGCGCAAGACCCATTCTATGTCTTGCCCGTGCTCATGGGCGTCAGCATGTGGGTGCAAATGCGCCAAAGCCCCAGTACCGGAGACCCCGTGCAACAGCAAGTCATGCAAATTATGCCCGTGGTCATGACGGTGATGTTCCTGTTCTTCCCCAGCGGCTTGGTGCTGTACTGGCT